>CAIWAX010000472.1 GCA_903910795.1 uncultured Anaerolineae bacterium | reverse complement strand
GTATGTGCGCCTGCGCACCGATCCGTTTTGGCGGGATCAACTTGAACTGGCACCCATCGTCAGCGATTACGCCGTCAGCCCGCAGTTGGGCGGCGTGCCGTTCACGCTGCTGGGGGTCGATCCGTTTGCCGAAGCGCCGTTTAGAAGCTACCTGGGCGCGTCATCAAATACACGGCTGGAAACGATCGCTCCGCTGCTGACCCAGCCCGGGTCGATTCTGCTTTCGGCGCAGGCCGCCGCGCGCGATGGCGTACAGCCCTGCCCGGCTGGAGTCCAGACCGCTGCCTGCCGTTTGGAGCTGAACATCAACGGTCAAACGCGGGTGGCGTACCTGGCGGGCCTGCTCAACCCGGCGGATGATTTTTCGCGCCGGGCGCTGGATACGCTGATGATCACGGACATCGCGACCGCCCAGAGTCTGACTGGCATGACTGGCAGGCTGACGCAGATTGATCTGATTCTGCCAGAGGGTTTTGACCCGGCTGGCCTGGCGGCCATTCTGCCGCCGGGCACGCTGTTGGTGACTTCGGAAGCGCGCAGCAGCCAGGTGGGAGAGATGATCGCCGCCTTTCAGGTCAACCTGACGGCGCTCAGCCTGCTGGCGCTGGTGGTGGGTTTATTCTTAATCTACAACACCATGACCTTTTCGGTCGTGCAGCGCCGGCCTTTGTTTGGCACGCTGCGCAGCCTCGGGTATACCCGCGAGCAAATCTTTGGCATGGTGGCCGCCGAAGCCGCGCTGGTGGGCGCGCTGGGTTCGGGCCTGGGGCTGGGGCTGGGTCTGCTGCTCGGCCAGGGCGCGGTGCAGATGGTGACCCAGACCATCAACGACCTGTTCTTCGTGGTCAGCGTGCGCGGCATCCAGATCCCGGTGTCCAGTCTGCTCAAGGGCGGTCTGGCGGGTTTTCTATCCAGTGTGCTGGCGGCCATTCCACCCGCCTGGGAGGCCGCCTCGGTGCCGCCGCGTCTGGCCATGTCGCGCGCCGGGCTGGAGGGCAAGGCCCAAACGGCCGTGAAACTGGCGGCCTGGTTGGGGCTCTTTCTGGCGCTGCTGGGTGCGGCGATTTTGTGGCTCCCGACCCGCAACCTGGTGGTCAGTTTCGCAGGCACCTTCGCCGTACTGATCGGCCTGGCGGCGCTGACCCCGTTGGTAACGGTGGCGCTGATGCGCCTGCTGGGTGAACCACTTGGCCGCGTTTTTGGCCTGCTCGGACGGCTGGCTCCGCGCAACGTCATTCGCTCCCAAAGCCGCACGGCGGTGGCGGTGGCGGCTCTGATGATCGCTGTTTCGGTCACGATCGGGGTGCAGGTCATGATCACCAGCTTTCGCAGCACCGTGGTACTCTGGCTGGATCAAACCCTGCGCGGCGATGTTTACGTTTCCATGCAGGGGCTGAGTGCTGTGCGCCTGGATACGCCGCTTGACGCGCGGGTCATCGCCCTGGTCAGTGCCAACCCGGCTGCGCGCGGCAGCGCCGTGGTGCGCGTGATCACGGCCCAATCCGAACATGGCGAAGTGGAGCTGGTCGCGGCCAGTGACGAGCCTGTTTTGAATGAACGCCTGTTCCTCGCCGCGCAGGGCAGCCCGCAGCAGGCCTCGCAAATGGTCAAAGACGGGGCCGTGCTGCTTTCAGAACCGCTGGCCAACCGGCTGGGTATTTCCCAGGCGGGCGGTATACTCAAATTACTGACACCGCAGGGCTGGCAGGCCTTCCCGATCGCGGGTATTTTCGCGGATTACGCCTCCACGCGCGGAACAGTGCGCATGAGTCTGGATGTCTACCGCCGGTTGTGGGGGGATGAGCGCCTGAATGGGATCAGCCTGTTCCTGGCGCCGGGTGCCAATGTGGATTCCGTGACCGCCGGTCTGCGCGCGCAATTGGCGGGCTTCCCGAAAGTGCAGGTCAACCCGAGTGGCGCGCTGCGCCAGGCTGCCCTGGATGTCTTCGACCGCACCTTCGCGATCACCACCGCCATGCAGTTGGTCACCACGCTGGTGGCGTTCATCGGCGTGCTCAGTTCGCTGCTGGCGCTGCAGCTTGAAAAAGCCAGGGAAATGGGCACTCTGCGCGCCCTGGGGTTAAGCGTGGCTGAAATGCGCCGCCTGACGCTCTGGGAAACCGGATTGCTGGGGGCCTCTGCCGGGCTGCTGGCACTCCCTACCGGTTACATCCTGGCCTGGATTTTGATCTTCATCATCAACCAGCGTTCCTTTGGTTGGACGCTGCAAATGCAGGCGGATGGGCTGCCTTTTGTGGAAGCCTTCCTGCTGGCGGTCAGCGCGGCGCTGCTGGCGGCGCTTTACCCGGCCTGGCGGCTCAGCCGCATGCAGACCGCCGGAGCCCTGCGCGGCGATTGAGGGTGATGATGAACTGGTTATTTTTAAAATTTCTCAGACTTTTCCCCGCCATTTAGGCGAGGACTTTATTGATAACAGGAGGTATTGATATGGCATCGAAAGTATTGATTTACGGTGGTTCCGGCGGCATCGGTTCGGCCACGGCCCGAATTTTACATGCGCGCGGGCTGCAATTGCACCTGGTAGGGCGCAATCAGGAAAGCCTGGTGGCGCTGGCAGATGAACTTGGCGCCAGCTACACGGTCGGTGATGTGCTGGACAGCGCCCTGTTCCCGCGCGTGGCAGCCGAGACCGGGGAGAGCCTCGACGGGCTGGTCTATGCCGTTGGCACACTCAACCTGCGCAGTCTGCCGCGCCTGAACGAGGCCGATTTCCTCAATGATTTCCGAGTCAACGCCCTGGGCGCGGCCCTGGCGGTACAGGCCGCTCTGCCAGCCCTGAAAAACAGCGCCGGGACGGCTTCGGTCGTGCTGTATTCGAGCATCGCGGCGCAGCAGGGTTTTGCGCTGCATGCCTCGCTGGGCATGGCCAAGGGTGCGATCAAAGGCCTGACCCTCTCCCTGGCGGCTGAACTGGCTCCCAAGGTGCGCGTCAATGCCATCGCACCCTCCCTGACACGCACACCGCTGGCGGCGGGCATCCTGGCCAACGAACAGACTGCCCAGACGATCGCGGGTATTCACCCTCTGCCACGCATTGGGACGCCAGCTGATATGGCAGCGTTGACCGCCTTCCTGCTCTCGACAGACGCGGATTGGATGACCGGTCAGATCATCGGCGTGGACGGCGGCCGTTCAACCCTGCGGGTCAAAGGATGAGCGGCCAGGTTACAGACCTCGCGCGGCGCACTGCCCTCCTGGTGATTGGCGCGGGACTGGCCGGGTTGTGCGCCGCGACCGAGCTCCAGCGCGCTGGTTTGCAAGTACTGGTGATCGACAAGGGCCGTGGGGTGGGCGGCAGGCTGGCCAGCCGCCGGATCGGTTCCGCCACCTTCGATCACGGTGCGCAGTTTATAACGGCGCGCACCGATCGTTTTTGCGCGGCCGTGCAGGGCTGGTCAGCCCAGGGGCTGGTGCGTGAGTGGTTCAAGGGGGCTGGCGATCGGCACGCCCGCTGGCGCGGGGAGCCCGCGATGACGGCCGTGCCAAAGCTTCTGGCGCGCGATCTGGATGTGCTGTTAGATAAGAAAGTCTCCGGCCTGCGTCAAAACGAAAGCGGGTGGATGGCGACCCTGGAGAGTGGTGAATCCATCCAGGCCGGCGCCGTCCTGCTGACCGCGCCGGTGCCGCAATCCCTGGCGCTGCTGGATGCGGGCGGGTTCGTCATGCCGCCCGCCGTCCGCGCGCAGTTGGAAGGCATCGAATACGAGCGCTGCATCGCGGTCATGGCAACGCTTTCCGGGCATTCAAAGCTGCCCCCGCCCGGCGGCCTGGCCCCGTCAGAGGGTCCGATTGGCTGGCTGGCCGATAACCAGTTGAAGGGCATCTCGGCGCTCCCGGCGCTCACCATCCACGCCACACCCGCCTACAGCCTGGAGCATTGGGATGTTGATCGCCCTGCCACGGCCCGGGAATTGCTGGACGCGGCAGGGCCCTGGCTGGGTGCCAGCGTAACCGGCTTCCAGGTGCACGCCTGGCGTTATGCCCGCCCGGCGAAAGTCGAGCCGCAACCCTGCCTGGCCCTGGCAGACGATCATCCGCTGTTGCTGGCGGGTGATGCCTTTGGCGGCCAGCGCGTGGAGGGTGCCGCGCTCTCGGGTTGGGCCGCGGCAGAGGCTTTGCTGGCGGCGGCTGCCCGTTAGCGCCAGTTTCATAGATCATTTGGCCCACTTCCATTCCTGGAGGTGGGCTTTTTTATTGGGAGGGTGGGTGTTAATAAAATGTCAGAATCCCTGGGAAACTCTTAAGTGATACTAATCACTAATAAGACCTTATTTGTTAGAATTGCACCTGTCGATTGTACTTTTATTCACAATTTCGTGCGTATCCTGAAAATACTTATTGAGGTTTGTATGGACGTTGTCGCTCTTTCCCGTATCCAATTTGGCGTGACCACCGCTTTTCACTTCCTGTTTGTGCCCCTGACTCTCGGCCTGATCTGGTTTGTGGCTATTTTTCAAACCCAGTACTACCGCACCGGCGAAGAACGCTACCGCCGCATGGCCAAGTTCTGGGGCAAGCTCTTTCTGGTCAACTTTGGCGTGGGGGTTGTGACCGGGCTGGTACAGGAATTTCAGTTTGGCATGAACTGGTCGGAATATTCCCGCTTTGTCGGGGATATATTCGGCACACTGCTGGCTGTCGAAACGCTGCTGGCGTTTTTTGTCGAATCCGTGTTTATCGGCATCTGGATTTTTGGCGAAGGGATCGTATCCAAAAAAGTTCACTTATTTTCGATCTGGATGGCTGCCCTGGGCAGTCTGTCTTCCTCGATCTGGATCCTGTTGGCCAGCGGCTGGATGCACAACCCGGTTGGGTATGTGATTAACCCGCTCACCGGTAACGCGCAACTGGTGGATATCGTGGCTGTGCTGACCAACCCGAAGGGCTGGCTGTTGTTCCGCCACGCGCTGGCGGCCGGTTTTGTGACCTCGGCTTTTTTCATCCTGGGCGTCAGCGCCTGGTATATTCTGCGCAACGAGGAAGTGGAGGTTTTCAAGCCATCTTTCACCACGGCGGCCATTGTGGGCCTGTTCGCGGCCATTCTGTTGATCATGACCGGTCACGAACAGGGCCAGGAAATGCGCGTTTATCAGCCCATGAAGTTGGCCTCCATCGAAGCGATCTGGAATACCGAGCAGCCCGCTTCCTTTTCCCTGCTGACGATTGGCGACCTGACCGGCAAGCAGGAAGTTTGGTCGCTGCGCCTGCCGTATATGGCCAGCTTCCTGGCCTGTAATAACTTTGACTGCCAGATCCAGGGCGTCAAGGATCTGCAGGCCCAGTATGAAAAAAAGTACGGCCCCAATGATTACATTCCGCTCATGGTGGTGACTTATTGGAGTTTCCGTATCATGGTGGCGCTGGGCTTCTTTATGTTTTTTGTCTCGGCCTTTGCCCTGCTGGTGGCGTTGAAAAATTGGCCGCCCAGGCTGGTGAAGTGGTTGAGATGGCTGCCGTATATGATCCCCCTGCCCTTGATCGCGGGTGTGGCAGGCTGGGTCACCACCGAAATGGGCCGTCAGCCCTGGATCGTGCAGGGGCTGCTGACCACCGAGAAAGCCATTTCCCCCAATCTGACCCCCGGGATGGTTGCGATCAGCCTGGTTGGTTTCAGCCTGGTGTACTTTGGGCTGGCCGTGGTGATGGTGCGCCTGATGTACCGGTTCGCGCGCCAGGGCACTGAAGCCGCGCTGCGTAAATCGGTGGATGTGGATGAATCCGACCAGGCCATGGAAATTGTGATGGTTGGAGCGCAGATCTAGCTGTGTTTATCTTTTCCCGCCTCGAAATTCTGCCTGCGGTATGCCAGTGGCGGTATCCCAAAGACGCAGGCTTGTTATTTCAGGATCCTCCATGTTGGATTGCGAGGAAACAATGCTTTGGCCGTCTGGCAACCAGGACAGGTGGTTGTAAATGATCTTGATATCCTCGCCAAAGGCTGTCAGCAATTTCCCGTTGGCAGTATCCCAAACCCGGATGACGCCGCCACCGGTTGCCAGTTTTGACCCGTCCGGGCTGAGCGCCATGCTGAAAATTGCCGTGCGGTGCGCCTGGATCAAGCCGTCGCATTTGTTGGTCGCCACTGTCCAAAAACAGACCGTTCCATAAACGTGACCAGAGACAATCCGTTTGCCGTCCTTCATCCAGAGCACATGCCAGGGATTGCCGACGCGCGGGTCAAACAGGCGCACTGCTTCACCGCTATCCACCTTCCAGCGGCGCAGGCTGTAAGCCGCGTCGCTGGTCGAGACCAGGCGCGACCCGTCCGGAGACCAGGCGGCTTCCATCACCGAACTGGCAAAACCGGTTTGCTGGGATAGCAGTTTTCCCGTTGTGGCATCCACAACCATGACGCCGTGGATATCGGTACTCAACGCCAGTGCGCTCCCATCCGGTTTCCATGCCAGATCGAGAATTCGCTCGTTGAGCATGTCACCCGCGAAATTGGTTTCCAAAACGATTTTCGCGGTAGCCCCGGTTCCTGCACGGGGCGAGGTGGAGGTATCCCAGACTCTCAAAACAGCTTCGCCGCCCGCGTTTTCTGTGGGGCTTTTAAGCGCCAATCCCACTCCGGCTGCCAGTCTTTTTCCATCCGGTGACCAGGAAACATCATATTGACTGGCACCCGCCTCAAGACTTTCCAGCAGGGCAAAGGTCTTTAAATCATAGATTTCCAGGCCTTTGGATGTCGCGATGGCGATTTGGCTACCATCCGGGCTGATGTCAAAAGACCAGATCACCCCAGGTAAAGTTGCCAGCACTTTTGGCGCGCTGCCGGGCAGTGAAATGGGCGTGGCAGTCGCTTCCGCCGAAGGGCTGAAGACCGGCTGCGGGTCGGCAGGCTGACAGGCGCAAAGCGCTGTCAGGATGAGCAGCGTAATACTGGAAAGCACTCGGATGTGGGCTTTTGTCATGGCAGGCATCTTTTTTGAATAGACAATTCCGCTGGCCTGCCGGTTCCCGCCAACCCGGCCCGACAGACGTTCAGGATGAAACCCGGTAAGCCGGTCTGCGCGGGCTTGAAGCGCCGGGTGATGAGCAGGAAGAGCCAGGCAAAAACGAGAAACAAGCCATATCCAAGCCACACCCCCAGCCCATTAAACAATACATCGTTGGCATCCACAGAACGGTAGACCCCGCCAAATATCAAGTCAAGCGCAAACTGGGCAGTTTCAATCAGCAGCCCAAGCGCCAGCGCCAGCCAGACGAAGTCCCTGCTTCTGAGGCGCGCGATGAAGTTGATCCCAAAGCCAAATGGCACGGTCATCAGGATGTTTTCATAAATCCCAATCGCGCAGGCCCGCGGCAGATCCCAGCAGTTATTAAAATAGAGTGGAACCAGGTTCAGCCCGCTGTAATGAAACATGGAATCGATTTGCGCCCAAATGGATGGGTATCTGTAACCACCCTCCATCCCCACCGGAATGGGAAACACGGTTACGCTGACCAGCACCAAAAGATAGACCCAGAAGATGGAGAAAAAGAAAAGATAAAAGCCACCGCGCCTGCGCAGGGCAATCAGGGGGATAACCAGGGTCGCCAATCCAATCAACCAGGCGGCAGCGTCAAATTCTATTAACATTTGGTATTGGGATTAAATCGTGGGCCGGTATTTCTGCCGGGAAAGGAAATGGGTGGGAAGACTGATCCGGTGATGGTTACGGGTTGCCAGGCTGGATTTGCAGCGCTTTGACCGCGGGGTAATTTTAGCAATTCGCGGATCGCGCCAGTCTGCACGTCAATGATCTTGATGCCCCCGGCGCCTATATCCGCGCTGATCGCGATTTGGCTGCCATCCGGTGACCAGGTGGGCCGGGAATTTTCGGGGAAAATGGGGGCTGACAATTTGCGCTGATGCGAGCCATCTTTGTCAATCAAATACAAACCAAATGAGCCGTATATCCCATCCTGTTCAGAAAGAAAGGCTATTTGAGCCCCATCTGGAGACCAGGCAGGGTTAATATTGGCGTATAGATTATCCGTTACTTTAATATCGTTCGAACCATCCCCTCCCCTGACATGGATTTGACTGGCGCCATCGTTGCGCTGCTTCTGTTCCACCATTGACATATAAGCGCTGTACTTTCCATCCGGAGACCAGGCTGGAGTCCCAAAGAAAAAGTCATAAGAAGGGTCCGTTAATTGGCTGATCTCGCCGTTTTCGAGATTGATCACCTGCCACCCCCACAGCCCTTTTCCATCTGTGGAAAGAAATGCAATGTTTTTTCCACGCGAAGCGGGCAGCCAAATGGGAAAACTGTTTTCATGATCGGAAGTTATTCTGCTCACATGGCTGCCATCGGCATTCATGATATGGATCTGGTTTGATCCCGTCCGGGAAGAAACAAAAGCTATCCTTGTTCCATCTGGCGACCATGCTGGTTGAAAGTCCGCAGATGCGGAATGATTGGTCAGATTTTGTAGATGGCTGCCGTCCGGACAGGCCGTGTAGATTTCAGTGTCGCTTTGTTCGGTCAGGGTAAAAGCGATTTTGCTGCAAGCGCTGGTTTGGGCAGGCTTTTTCGTTTCATTTGTTGTAATTGGTGTGGGCAGGATTGCTGAAGGTTGGAGTACAACCTGCGTCGCAGCTCCATCCCCGGGTAAAGTCGCGGAGCCTGATAATGGGCTGGTCGCACAACCAAAAAGAGTAATACAAAGCAATGTTTCAACCGTAAGTCGGGTTATCTTTTGCATGGCACCTCTTGCCAAACCGAAGTGAAAAGCGAAGGTTGACAGGCAATTTCTATTAACAATCTTACTCCCTGAAAACCGTGCCAAACCCGACGATATTCATGCGCCTGCTGTACAACCAATCAACTTTTGGTATTGGTTTTTATCTCACCCAAGCGCGAATCTCACCCTGTAGCCCGCTCAGCGGCGCCACCTGGCAGGTGTCCACATTGATCACCCCGGCGCTGGCAGAGCCATCCGGCAAATCATTATTAATGGCGTTGAAAGCCAGCCATTTTCCGTCTGGCGACCAGACCGGTGAGAAAGCCGGCCAATAATCCAACTGCACCAGCAGGCGTTTTTCGGAGCCGTCCAAACGGGAAATATAGATGCCGGCGCCAATCCTGCCAGTGACTTTCTCAGAATATGCCAGCCACTGACCGTCGGGTGAAAGTGAGGCTGTCACATCCCAGGTAAGCCCGTAAGTATGGATTAGTGGCTTGATTTCCCGGGTGGCCGTATCAAGCAACGCAATCTGGCTTTCCATTCCTTGGTTAGCCACGATCAGTAAATTGCGGCCATCCGGTGTCCAACCACGCAGTTCCGGATTGGTGGCCAGTTCAGTCAGCGCGGTCTGGTTTGATCCATCCGCCTCCACCACAAAGATATTCATGCCCTGACCGGTTTGATGCAGGTATGCGATCCGCTTCCCATCCGGCGACCAGATGGGCGTGTTATTGACACCACCGCTGATTTTATGTTTTTGACCGCTGGCGAGTTCCAGAATTTGGATGTTCTCATTTTCATCCGAATACACCAGTCTGGAGCCGTCTGGAGATAGTGACCCGCTCCCAAACACCAGCGGTTGTTCATTGCTGCCATCCAGGTTTTGAAGAAATAAAGAAGGGTTAGGCAAAAGTGCGCCGCGCAACACCATTGCCCGCGCAGGTAACCCGGTTGGAAGCATGGGTGGGTTTTTTAAGATGTTTTTCCAGTGTTCCAGGTCCAAACAGGCCTGCGGCGCGTAAACCGGGGTCGCTCCGGATGGCGGCGCAGGCGGATTCCAGATGGTTTCCCAGTTGCCACTGATATTGGCAGAGTCGACTGCCAGCACCAACGGGAAGGACATTTTGGCATCCGTCAGCACCCTCGCAAGCAACAGCCCGGTGCTTTCATCCCGGAAAGAGCCGCTGGAACCCGCCACCTGCCGCATTCCACTGGTATCCAGCGCGCTGGCGATGCGGAAGGACAGGTTTCTAAGCTCTGGATCGGCTTTCATGGCAATTTCAAAGCCGCGCAGATCACCTTGGTTGGTGTAGGTGGCCTTGAAAGCGCTGGCCAGTATTCCCGGGACATCCAGCGTCTTGATGCCGGTCTTGTAAGGAATGCCCAACTGGCTGTCATCGAATTTGAATTGGAAGGGGCGCAGGTCAATCTGGTATAAAACTGGATTTTTAAATTCTATCAGGACTTCATTAGCGCGAAATGTAAGCGGTCCCTTGAATACTTTTCCGAAAATATGGTAAACCCATTGGTTCCCTATTAAATTCAAACCACTGTTTTGCGCATCAAGGACTTCCATCAATACCTCCCGGCCGGAGGCATCCTGGCCCGTTATTCTCATAATCTGCAGATTCTTCAGACGATCATCGTTCCATTCCGTGTGACCGATCAGGTAATAACCATCCTCTATCGGTATGAATCGATCCACCGTGATCGAAGCTCCGTACAAAGATGTCGGCGTGGATGTGGCAGTGTTTTGGGCTTCAACCACGGGCGCGCCGGTCAACCCGGTAGGCACTAATGTTGCAGTCGGTTGAATTTCAACCACTGGCACGACGGTCATATCTGCTGGGGCGGGTTTGAAGCGCAGTGGGAGTTGCCAGTTTTCGGGTGCCAGACCGGGCAGGGTATCCTGGATGCAGGGCAGGATGAAAGTAGCCTCGTTGACATTGGTTGGGATCTCAGAAAATGAAGCGCGGGTCTGGATTGACGAGCCGGAACCATCACGAAAGAAAAGTGCTCCGCCAGCCGGTAACATAATTTTGGCCATATCATAGCAGCCAGACACATTTTCGTTGTGCGAATAGGCACTGAATGGCACGTTTTCAACGGAATAAACAAAGGTGGATTTGTCGGATGTGAGTACAGCAGCGGTAACTGTGACTGTGATCCCGTCCCGGGTTAACGAAACCGGCTCCGCAAGCACGCGGATGGGCGCGCCCTGCTCCACCAGTCCCACACCCGGAATGTAACCGAGCGAGCGCCCGACCGCATAAGCCACACCGGTCAGCAGGCCGAGCGCCAGTAAAACCATAACGATCAGCAGCGCCGGGCGGGCACGCAAGGTCTGCATGATGGTAATCCCGGTTCTTGCGCGGGAGTGTCTTTCCTCAAGGTTCGCGGCGATGCGCGGGTACAGGTTCAAGTTATCCGGTACATGCGAACGGGCAGCAGCATCCAAAACATCACGAAAATTCTTGTTCATTTGAGGCTCCTACCCGGTTTCAGCAGCTCGCGCAAACGGGTGCGTGCAGAATTGAGCAGCCATTTCACGGTGCCCGGCGCAGATTGCAGCGCTTCAGCCATTTCCTTTTCACTCATTTGCAAATAGTATCTTTGCACAATGGCCGCACGCTGGCGCGGCGCAAGGTCGGAAAGGGCCGCCAGGATTTCGCTGGTAAGTTGTTTGGATTCCACCTGCGACTCGGGCGAAACGGCCCGCGCCAGGAGGTCTTCCAGATCGGATGACCCATCATCCAATGAAACCACTTTGTTATCCTGCCGCGCAGCGTTCAGGGCGGCATGTACCACGCTTTGCATCAGGTACGGCTCAAACGGACGGGCTTCATCAAAGAAGCGAATACGTTGATAAATGCGGATAAATGTATCCTGGACGATATCTTCCGCGGCTGGTTCATCCTGCGTGATCAGAAACGCAACACGCACGGCTTTGGTCTGGAAAACATACACCAGGGTTTCCAACCCGTTCATGTCACCATGTTTCAGACGCTGAATGGCTTTTTGAATCGATTTGCTCACATCGTCCCGACACCTGCACTTGCGTCCGGTGCGAGTGTGCTCTTTCGGGAGCAAATCGCCAGGTTCATCCATGAATATCTCCAAGGCTTGGTTGATCGTTCATATATGTTATACACAATGATAGGCCAAAAGGTTGGGGTTTTGCTCTGTTTTCGTCAGTTTCAGGCAGCAAGCGGTACCTGGCTTAAAAATGAAAATACCCCCGGAAAATTTTGGCATACCGAAACACCGAAACTTGAATTGACGCTCAGGAAGGTTGGTGATAAAATCCATCTTCGCAAGCCCGGGCGCGTAGCTCAATGGCAGAGCATCGGCCTTTTAAGCCGTTGGTTGAGAGTTCGAGCCTCTCCGCGCTCACACATAAAAAAACAGCCGCATAAATTGTGGCTGTTTTTTTATAATAAAGGTGGTTATATCGCCGGGGTTTGCCCGGTGGGGCACAGGCTGAGCAGCGGGCAGTGGGCGCAGTCCGGTTTGCGGGCGTGGCAGACTTCGCGGCCCAGGCGGATGATGTTCAGATGCGCGGCGTAATAACTTTCGGGTGGGAAGATGCCTTCCAGATAGGGGTGAGCGTCTTCCACGGAAATTTTCTCGGGCCGCAGGCCCAGCCGCCCGGTAACGCGGTAGACATGCGTATCGACCGGGAAGGCCGGCCGTCCCAGCGAAAAACACAGCACAATCGCGGCGGTCTTGGGGCCGACCCCGTTGAATTTCATCAGCCAGGCGCGCGCCTCTTCCAGTGGGAGATCGCTTAAAAAGGAGAGGTCGAGGCTGCCGCGCTCCGCGGTAATCTGGGTCAGCACCTGCTGAATACGCGGGCCTTTCTGGTTCGCCAGTCCCGCCACGCGGATGCAGTTCACCACATCTGCTGTGGGCGCGTCCCGCACGGCTTCCCAGGTTGGGAAGCCGGCGCGCAGGGCGTTGAAGGCTTTGTCGCGGTTGATGTCATTGGTGTTTTGCGACAAAATGGTGGAAACCAGCTCATCCACCGGCGGCAGGGGGTTGCGCCAGACCGGTTCGCCGTAAAAAGCGAGCAGGCTGGTCTGGATTTGCAATGCGCGTTCCCGGGCAGAAGAAAGCATATCCCTGTATTGAGGTTTCTTAATGATTCAATTCAAAGGCCGGGCGGCTGACGCCCACCTTCAACTTGCGGAAATTTTCCAGCTCGATTTGCGGCCCAAAGGGAGCCATTTGCGCGAGCTGTTCCGGGCTCAGCACGCCCATCGCCTGCAAGATCGCCAGCGCCACGCCGTTGCGGGCCCGGTCGGTCGGGTCGCCGTCACTGATCTTGATGGCGATGCCGATGCCAGGTGAATCTGGGCCGAGCGCGCCGGGCAACAGCCCGATGGCCTGGAAGCCTTCCGCGCCGCCTTTGACCAGGATGCGCCCCAGACCGGCCTGCATCAGGGCGGTGTCAAAGCGGCCGGGGCCGCCTACCATATCGGGATAGGCCATCATGGCTGCGCTGATGGTGCGGCAGGCTTCGGCCCGTACGGGGGTTTGTTCAAATGGATCGCAGACCCGTGCGAAACCGAGCGCTGCGTTATAGAGCGGCACGGCAAAATTGGGGGCCGAGCAGCCATCGATGCCCAACTCCACCTGTTCGGCGGGCAAACCGCACATCTCAGAAAAAGCCTGCAGGATGCTTTCCTGTACCGGGTGATGAAAGTCAATATAGTTTTCAGTCGGCTCGCCGCGCAGGCGGGCATGCGCCAGCATGCCGGTGTGTTTGCCCGAGCAGTTGTGCCGGTAGGGAGTGGGCAGCTCGCCGCGCACTTTCATGGCATCGGCGGTTTCGGCGTGGAAGGGATAGTGAAAACCGCATTTCAGGTCATCCACGCTGATCCCGATCTTGGCTTGCATGCCTTTGATGGTTTCAACGTGTTCATCGGTGCCCGAATGGGATGAGCACATGATGGCGATTTCCTTTTGCGTCAGGCCGAATTTCTCATGGCCGCGGCGTTCAATGAAGGGCAGTGCCTGGAAGGGTTTGGCGCTGGATCGCAAAAAGGTGACCAACCGTGGATCACCCAGGGATGCCAGCAGACGGCCGTGTGAATCCACCACGGCGGCGGCGCCAAAGTGAATGCATTCCACGATCCGGCCGCGAGTTAGTTCAAAAACGGGCTGATATGGATTGGCCACTTATTCCTCGCTCTCGTTTGCCACCCCGGTGGTGCGGTAATGGCGGGTGTAATAATGTCTCAGTCCATGCGCCAGGCGCTGGATGTATTGTTTTTGGCGTTCAATCGGGGCTTTGATGCTGGCCATGATGGGCTGGATCAGGCTTTCAACGGCGTCCGGCCCGGCCTGTTTACGGGCCAGGGATTCCAGTTGTTCATGAATGGAACTGATGCGTTCGCGCTGGGCGGCAATGCTTGTAAACGGCATGACCCCGCCGCGCCCGCTGACGATTGTATAATCCGCGAAACCGGCCAGCAGCACATCGATGGATTTCAGCCATTCGGCCAGGTTTGCGCTGGCGATGAAAGGCGGCTGATTCTTTACTATGAGGTCGCCAACGAAAACAATTTTGGGTTCGGGCAGCACTACCCAGATGGCGCCAGCGGTTGGGCCGGAATGATGTTCCATCGTGACCGTGAAATTGCTCCACTCGATCGACATGCGCGAAGTAAAAGAGATCTCGGGCGGCGCCCAGCGAATATTGCCCATTCCAGCCACTGATTCCCAATCCGCGCCGGTTTCCTCACCCTGAGCCTTGAAGGTGTTGGGCCGGTTGCGGAAGGTTTCGGCGGTGCGCTCGTGCGCCAGGATGGTGCAGTCCATGGCGCGCGCACCCAGGGTGCGGTCCGGGTGCCCATCGAGATTGATCAACAGGCGTTCCACGCCGCTGTTAAGGCTCAAAAGGGCGGCGCGCCAGGAGCGGCCGTCTTCGGGTGCGGGCGGCGCGTCAATCTGGATCAACCCGTGCGGCAAGGCGATTGTGCCGAGTGTCACACCGGGGTATTGTTCTTCTATGTAAACTTGACTGGCCAATGACTGCATGAAAACTCCTTATTGCATAGTCTTGATAAACGATTATTCTTTTGCCAGAGGCAAAGTAAAAATAAATTTTGAACCACTGGCGGGGGCCTGTTCAACCCAAATACTGCCGCCGTGTCCCTGCACCGCCAGCCTGCAAAAAGCCAGGCCCACGCCCATTCCGCGCATGCCGGGTTTGTTTTTCAGGCGAACAAACTTGTCAAAAATGTGCTCCCGTTCGCTTTCAGGGATGCCAGGACCGTTGTCCTGTACAACGAAGCGCAGAAAGCCTTCTTTTATTTCCGGGCCGATCTGCGCACCAATTTCAATCTCCCCGCCCACCGGGGTGTATTTGGCGGCATTTTCCAGAAGATTGATCAGCACCCGGCGGATCATATCCACATCCACCAGCACCTGCGGTAAATCGGGGCTGGAATATGGATGAACGATTTGTTCGCGACCCTCAAAGGTGGGTCTGACGGCATCCATGGCATAGTTGATCAACGCGGAAGCATCAGCGGGCTGTCGCTCACCGACGGCCTGGTTTTGTTCCATGCGATTGATATCGAGCAGGGAACTGACCATACGTTCGATGCGGCTGATGGAGTGCTGGGCGATGCGCAGGATGGGTTTGGCGGTTTCGCGTTCCGGGCCTTCGATGATCGTATCCAACATTTCCACGCTGGAGAGGATGTTGGCGAGCGGCGAGCGCAGATCGTGATAGATCATGGCCGACATATCTTCGCGCAGGCTGTCTAGTTCCTTGCGCTCGGTGATATCGCGCAGAATCCACTGGATCGATTCTGTGTTGTCAAATAACACCTTGCGCACGTAAACCTGCACCGGGTGGGTCTTTGAATCACTGGTGTGCAGAATTGATTCGTAGGTCAGGGTGGCGTCGCCGATATTTTCAAGCTGCGGACCGGTCTTTTCGATGTTAAGATCGTGAATTTGATCGATCCGTAAATTGTGCAGAGCCTCGGGAACCTGCCTCGAGAAAACCGTGACTTGTTTGTTGATCTCCAGGATAAACCCTGAAAGATCGGTGATGATGATCGGGTCGATGCTGTCCTCAAACAGATCGTGATAGCGTTTTTGGGCGAGATCCAGGCTTTCGAATAACTGCGCGTTCTGGATGGTTGTACCAGCCAGTGCGCCCAGCCCGGTCAGCACCAGCAGGGCATCGGGGTCAAAGGATTTTGCCAGCGGATTGATGGCTTCCAGAACGCCGATGACCTTATCCTGGACGTGGATGGGAACACAGGCGAACCCGCGAATTCTTAAACCACTGATTCTTTCCGACTCTGACAGCAGGGGCTGCGTATCGGAAGCATAGGACGGAATGATGATGCCGCGTCCCTGTCTGGCAACCATCCCCGCAATGCCTTCGCGCAGTTTAATGTGTTTTCCAACCAGGCTGTGCCCGTTTGCACTGGCAGCGCGGAAAAGCAACTCATCGCCATTCACCAGAGCCAGGGCGGCGGCTTCCACCTGCAGGGTTTGCTTGACCTGCGCCAGGATGTTTTCAAACAGATCGTCGATGCGCACAAATTTGTTCAGACGCGCCGCGCCTTCGGCCAGGGCCGTCATAACCCGCATCTGGCGCTGGCTTTCAGAGAACAATCGGGCGTTCAAGACAGCGATGCCAGCCTGGTCTGCGATGGCCTGCATCAATTCAAAGTGATCGTTGTTATAGGCGCCCGGCGTGGGGTGTACCAGAGTCAGCACGCCAACAAGTTTGTCATGGGCCATTAAAGGTACGCAAATGGCGGATTTCGCGCCCGAGCGGTTGAGCTGGTCGTCTTCGCGCCGCAGCCAGCGCGATTCCTTGCTGGTGTCGGGTACCAGTACCGCCAGGTGGTTGCGCACCACCCAACCCGCCAGCCCATAATCCACCGTGTCCTTTAGCTGCCGAGTGGTGCTTTCGCGCAGTTCATTCCCGTAAACAATGGCTGAATCGATGGCCTGGCCGTTATCGTCCATCACCACCACGGTGCCGCGCTCGCCCCCCACGTTCTTGAGGGCCGAAAACAACACACGGATCAATACTGTTTTCAAGTCCAGCGCAGTGGCAAATTCGCGGCTGACTTTGTACAGCAATTCCAGAACTGCACGTTGGTCTTGGGGCATTGAACCTCTTATCCTATTCCCTGGCAGCGGGCCGCAGAAGATTCTGTCTGAATGCCACTGTTATGAAAAGTGCTCTTACCCGGCGTCAATATTGGATCAACCTGTGCTTTAATTTATACCAATTCTAGTATAGCACAACCGGAAAGATTGAGTATTAAGGTGTGCATTGCGTGTATCTTATTTGCGATAATTACGGGTGTCCTCCATTGCCTTGCCACAACGGCGGCTTTGCACAGCCAAAGTCGCGTAAAATAGGTTCAGGAGAATCATTATGCCCCTTGATCTTGCCCGAATACAGGCCCTGTGTTTTGATATCGATGGCACATTGAACGACACTGACGATCAGTTTGTCGACCAGGCCGAACCGTATTTTAAGGCGGTGCGATGGCTGCTGCCACATCAGGATTACGAACGCGCCGCCCGTCATTTTGTAATGTGGGCTGAAGCGCCCGGCAACCTGTTAATGGGCATACCCGACAGGTACGGTTTCGATGATGAGCTGGCCAGGTTGGCTGGTTGGTTGAACCACCTGCACAAAGCCCAGATCAAGCACTTTCGTCCGATCCCCGGCGTGGCGGCCATGTTGGACAGGCTTTCCGCGCGTTATCCGCTGGCCGTTGTCAGCGCCCGGGATGAAATCACCAGCCGGGAGTTTTTAAGACAGGCGGGCATTGATCATTATTTCAAGTGTGTGGCTGGGGCGCAAACCGTCCAGCATACCAAACCTTATCCCGATCCCATTTTCTGGGCGGCGGAGCAAATGGGCATACCGGCGGCCAACTGCCTGATGATCGGCGACACCAGCGTGGATATCCGGGCCGGGAGGGCAGCCGGAGCACAGACGGTGGGCGTGTTGTGCGGCTTCGGGGTGGAAGGCGATTTGCGCCGCCGCGGCGCAAATGAGATCGTGGAGATTACGCCGCAAGTGGCAGATTTACTGCTTTTGGATGCATCAGCCCGTTGAATGACATCCCATTGTGAGTCCGGCCTGGGAATGTGTTTTAAAAATTTCTAGACTTGCTACATGTCATCCAATATCTCTTTTCTTTTCTCAGCGAATTCCTGATGTGTTATCAAACCTGAATCCAAAAGTTCTTTGAGTTTTCGGAGCCTTACCTTTGGATCTTCTTCATCAACCCCGCCTGGCATATTTGCTGAGTTTCCTTTTACGCGATGCGCTTGCGCTTCTACAATGGTTTCCGGAATGGATGCAACCCACTGTGGGCTGAAACTGGAAATTGAAACTTGCATCTCAGCCCCTGGCTTGAGCTTCTCATAAAAAGTTTCGCGATTTGCATTAAACTTGTCCGTTGTAATGTACGGAGCCGCGTTATTTGGATGGACTTCCAGTTTCACACTGACCGGTTGGAATAGCAGAGTTTGAGAATAGTTACCGCCGGAATACCAGCCCCAGCCAGCCTTTCGCACTTCCAGAACAATCGCTCTGGCTTGTTCACCGTTTGATTTTATGATCCAGTGAAGAATAATGGAAAGGCCATAAACCCAAAACATGATCAGGCAAAATAAGACAAAAAGTCCAAAACACCCCAGCATTGTAAGCAGAGTACTGGTATTCATTTATTTGCTCCGAAATTATATCGAACTATCTGGGTCTATTTTATCTTCTTTTCTGCCGGTATGTTTTTGTTTTCGGTAATCATTTTTGATGCAATGAGAGCCAGGGATCATGGTTTCCTGGCTCTCATTGCATCATTTTATTTTTTTCCGTCTGGTTACGTTTGCAGAGCCTCAGGCGGCTTGACATTTCGCACGGCGATCACCCATAAGACAGCCAGCAGCAGGCCGCCTATAAAGAATGGCACCGGCGCGCCAAACCATTGGAACAATGAGCCGAAAAAGAGCGGGGTGATGGCGTTGGCCGCGCTGTAAAAACCGGCCGAAACGCCCAGAATACCACCGACTTCTTCCTTGCCAGCCGATTTTGTGATCAGGCTGTTGATGGCCGGGTGCAGCACGCCACCGCCCAGGGCAGCCGGGAAGGAGGCGATCAGCACCCAGATGATGCCGGTCCAACCCTTCTGGGTTTCAGGCGGCAGGCTGACGTTGATGATCTGGGTGGAGGCCTGCCCTTGCATTTCGGCGGTGATTTTGGCCTGGTTGTACCAGGGTACGGGAATCTGGGGGGTGCTGGCGGTCAGGATCAGCCCGACTGCCAGGGTGGAAAGACCCAGCATGACCAGCCAGCGGTCGCCGTATTTTTTACTCCAACGCCCGATGAAGCCGGCCTGAATGGCAACAATGAACAACCCGGCCAGCACGAACAGGCCGGATGTATCCCGGGCGCCCATGCCCAGCCGGTTAAGCGCAAACAGCGAGAACATCTGCTCGTATCCGCCAAAGGCCAATTGTTGAGCGAACATCAGCACCAGCAAAATCCCGATGGTTGGGCGGCTGAGGGATTGGTACATGGCCTGAAAGCTAAAGGGCGACTTGCCAGACGGGTTGTTTTTCTGCGGGTTGCGTGATTCGGGCAGCCAGAAAAAGGTCAGCAAGATGGAGGCCAGGGAGAAAAAGGCGGCCGTGAAGGCCACCGCCTGGTAGCTTTCACCGGTGGCGAGCAGAACGGCAAAGGCGATGATCGGGCCCAGGATAAAGCCCATGCCAAAGGCGGCGCCGATCAGTCCCAGACCCTGGGTGCGGGTTTCAGGTGTGGTCAGATCTGTCATCACGGCCTGGGCCGTGGAGATGTTGGCGCCCGACAGCCCGTCGATGATGCGCGAAATGAACAGCAGCGGCAGCGCGTTGGCGAACCCAAGCAGAATGAAGCCCAGGAAGGTGCCAAGCTGGCTGACCAGCAGAACTGGCCGCCGGCCAACCCGGTCGGAGAGCCGCCCCAGCACCGGCGCACCGATGAACTGCATGAATGGGTAGGTGGAGCCCAATATCCCGATCACAAAGGCATTTGCGCCAAAGCGGGCGGCATACAGCGGCATGAGCGGGACGATGATGGACAGGCCCAGCAGGTCCACCAGGATGATGACCAGCACGGGCATCACTTTTTTGAAATTGAGCTTGTCCGCGGCGGGGGTGGTTTCGGTGTTGGTCATGTGAGTTTTTATCCTTTTGAAATATTCCGTGAATATGCAAGGTTGCAGCAAAATGGAACGATTCCGTTCCCGCCCCTAACTCGATGTGCAAGCCAGGTTTAGCAATAAATAATATGGGTAAAGGCCCCGATACCGAATCCCCTGCCTGTCCCGCGTTCCAGGCGGAGTTGAGGCCGCTTCACCGAAAGTGTGTGCAGCGCCCAGGGTGTTGGACGCTTGGGCTTTCAAAGGACATTACAGTGATATGTCCGCCGAATTAGGTACGATTGACTCTCACTCCAGCCTGTCCGATTGGATGACTTGCTCTGTTTCCATGATCAACACAGCTTTTCGGGAAAAGGCGCCCAGAAAACGCACCCCGCAAGAAAACAAAGCGATACCCAGCCCGCTGTAGAAAAACGCAATCATCCAGTTGGGGACAACCTGGGAAAGACGCAGCCACATGCCGCCCGCCATCATGATGACCATGACGATGTAAGAAGATCTGTCGAAGAAATTCCAGAAAGGCAGCCTCTGCTCGGGTCTCACGCGAATTCGCTCGGTGTGTTTGATAACCAATCCTGAGAAGATCAGGAAGTAGAAGATGAGAAAAATCACCACTGCCAAAGGGTACAGGATCAGTTGTGTGCCCCCAAGCGTCCAGAGCAAAGGCAGCCCAATTTTGCAAACCATTGCGCCGGCAACACACCAAACCAGGCCTGCAATGAGGATTAATCCATTCTTGGGGATAGTAATAATATCCTTCATCCGATTATCTCCTTCGCGAGAAAATTATGTTTTGTGACTTTACCGCTAATTATTTCTGGGGTGTCAAGAGCCATTCCCGCACGCTATGGGTTCGATGTGGGCGCTGTTGGCTCGTTTTTGACTTTACAAACGGTCGATATATTACCAATAATTGGCTGTTACTGCCAACCATTCTCTTTTCCTTGTGTATCGCGGGCGCGTCACTGTAGCCACCAGGCGTATTACCGCCAGGATTTCTTGCGAGTTTCCCAGCTTTTAACCCGCTCCAGCAGGTCTCCAAGCGGATGCAGATCGCTGACCGGGATAGACAGGTTTTTGGTGCGTGTCTGGCTGTACTGAAAAACGCGGCTGCCCGCGAAAGTGGTGGCGGCTTTGCGCCGAAAATCCTGTTCGGAAATGTAACCGGCCAGCCAGATTTCCAACCCGTAAATCCAGATATTATCCCATTCATGCGGCTGGATGATATACACATCTTTTCTAGCCGGACTGTGAAGGCCAACCCGCGCGCCGGGCAAGGCTTGCGAGTGCACATACGCCAGGCTGTAATAGCTGCTCAGGGCGACACAGCGTTTCTGTGGCGCGAGCGTCAGTGTTTCGGTGATGAAATTCCGTTCAGCGTCCTGCCCGCCAATCTCGATATTGATCGGCTCGGCGCACTCATTTTTCAGCGCCAGCGGGCCGAGCGGGGCCCAGATGCTTGGATTGGCCCAATCCTCACGCAGGGGGTGCACCAGATACATGGGCTGGCCGGCCGCCATTACTTTGCCGAGTTCGTCCGGGGAGGTGGCCGTCAGGCCCAGCAAAAACGCGAAAACCAGCACTTCTTTGCCGGTCAGGTTGGCCGCCGAGAGCTGTTCTTCCGGGATCAGCGCCGGAGTCTGAAGCAGCGTGCCCGGGTCGCGCCGCATTGCGCCGATCAGGCTGCGCCGGGAGATCAGGTCTGTGTTGATCTGACAGCGGTGACCGCCCAGGCTGACTTCGTAGCGATCCGGGTCGCTGAAGGGTAGCGCGGATTTGACCTCAAAAGGGGTGGCCTTTTCGCTCAGGTAGCGCCGGAAGGCCAGTTCCACCGCCACACTGCTGACAATGCGGCGCAAGCGGGCAAAGATCGAACTGCTGGAACGGTCAAAATTCTGGTTCAGCGAGCGCACAGCCAGGGCAATGCCGCCCTCGGTCAGATCAGGGCTGTAGCGTAACCGGGTAATATCATCGATGGTAATCATATTGGATGAGCTTTGTCTGAGTTTATCAGGCGCGGGGCGAAGATGCAACTGCCAGATTCAGGGCGTGGGCCGGGGGGTGCGCGAAGGCGTGGCTGTTTTTGTAGGCGTGTTGGAGGGGGTAGGTGAAACGTAATCAACCGAATTGACGGTCAGGTCCGAAAAGCTAATATTCATGCCGTTTGGGCTGATAGCGTTGACGTAGACCCCCAGGCTGCCGCTTTTGAAGACCGGATCGACCACGCTGAATTGGTAGCGCCCGTTCAGGAAAAAGCGCATTTCGGCGCCAGAGGCCCACACGCCCATTTTGACCAGGCCGGGAGCGCCAGGCGGGGCGTCGCCGCTGGGCACCCAGGTCTGTAGCGGCAGGGTTGTGCCGCCGCGGACTTGTTCCATGCGCACCTGACCGCTGCAGTTGAGTAGAAAGCGGTAGGTGTAAGCGCCGCTGGCCGCGCGGAACAACAGCCCGTATGTATCCTGCCCGAAGCAGCGGTTAACCGAGACGGCCATTTCGGCATAGAAATTGGTCAGCGCCGGAAGGTTGTTCAGACTGAAAAGCGCCGCCGGGGAATTGTTGACAGCCAGGGTCAGCCGGTTGCGATCCAGGATGATGTTATTGCTGCCGTTTCCCTGCGGCTGGGCAAAGGACCAGGTTTTCAGATCACTGAAATCGTTCTGATAAATGACGCCGCCCAGCCCGGGGAAGGGCAGAATGGTGGGACTTGGCACAATGGTTGGGAAGGGCGTCCAGGTGGAGGTAGCCGGGAACCAGGCAATCGTTGCGGTTGGCGAGCCAGTTTTTTCCGGAGAGGGTCTGACAGACAACTCGACATCTTGTGGTTGGGCTGGGTTTGCCAGGCTGGCGATTCCGCAAGAAGTCAACACCAGGGCCGAGATGAGCAGCAGCAGGATCAATTTACGCATAAAGCCTCAAAATGATTGCACGAAAGTACAACTGCCATGCAAGTTGATGATAAATGTAATGAACAATTTGGCGTGGTTTATTGTAGAATCAAATTGCGGACATAGTGCTGCGCACAAAGTGCTGTGCATAAATATCCCGGGTCGATTTGCCAGGCAAATCGTACGGGATCGGAAATGGATGTTTTTTTCGGCATCCCTGAAACTGGAACGCCAAGCTATTCTAGCATGAGGAGCGTGTCAATGACCGAAAAAGCCGTGTTAGTTACCGGCGCTTGTGGTGAGATTGGACAGGCTCTGATCCAAAACCTGTCTGCAATGGGTGGATACAGAGTGGTAACCGCCGATCTGGCGCCCCTGCCGGAAGCGATCAGAGCTTTGTCTGCCGAGCACTTGCAGGGCGACCTGGTCAACCGCATCAAGCAGTTCTACGATTATGACTTTGACATTATTTACCACCTGGCCGCTTCGCTCTCTTCAAAGGCCGAAGTGGCCACCGAGGAAGCGCACCGCATCAACGTGGAAGGCACGATGCAGTTGTTGATGATGGCGGCTTATCGCTCGGAAAAGTACAGGAAACCGGTCAAGTTCCTGTTTCCAAGTTCAATCGCGGCTTATGGCTTCTCCAACCTGGCCGCCAAACAGGCCGCCGGTGTGGTGAAAGAGGATGAGTACAATACACCTCATACCATGTACGGTTGTAATAAATTGTACTGCGAGAAGTTGGGGTTGTATTACAGCCGGTTCTTTGGCCAGCACCACCTGGATGAAAATCCGCCGGTCATGCTTGATTTTCGCGCCATCCGGTTCCCCGGTCTGATCAGCGCCTTTACCCTGCCAAGCGGCGGCACCAGCGATTACGGCCCCGAGATGCTGCACGCCGCGGCGCAGGGCAAACCGTACGCCTGTTTTGTGCGCGAGGATACGAAGATTTCATTCATGGCCATGCCAGACGCGATCAAATCCCTGATGGTCCTGACCGACGCGCCGCGCGAAAGCCTGAGCCATGTGGTTTACAACATTGCGGCCTTCAGCTTGACGGCTGGCGAATTCCGCAAACGGGCCATGGCAGCCTTCCACGGCGCCCAGATCATTTTTGAACCAAACCCGCGCCGCCAGGGAATTGTCGATTCCTGGCCCGAGGATGTGGATGACAGCCTGGCTCGCGCGGACTGGGGCTGGCAGCCGGATTATGACGCCGACCGTTTCTTTGATGAATATTTCCTGCCGGAAATCCGTAAACGTTACGCGGGCAGGCCCAGCTTGAGAACCAGAGAGTAGCCTTCCCTTATCCAGGATGGTTCAAACGCACAAACCCCCGAAGTTTCGCTGCAAGGCGTTTCGGGGGTTTGTAATATTCTGCTGTGGGCGGCTTATGCCGCGCTGACGATTTGCTCGCGCTCGGGGCCAACGCTGACCAGGCGGACCGGGATGCCGGTCAGCCGGCTGATGGCGGCCAGGTAATCTTTGGCGGCCTGGGGCAGATCCGCCCAACTTCGTAGGGCGCTGACATCTTCCGTCCAGCCGGGGAATTCTTCGTACACAGGTTCATACCCTTCCAGGTTGGAAGGCCCAAACGGCAGGTCGGTAAAAGTGCTGTGCATGGTTTCGTCACCCTGCCGGTAGGCCACGCACAGTTTAAGGGTCTTGAAACCGGAGAGGATATCCAACTTGGTGATGACCAGTTCGGTCAGACCGTTGATACGCACAGCATAGCGCAGCAGCACGCCGTCCAGCCAGCCAACGCGCCGGGCGCGCCCAGTGGTGGTGCCGTACTCATCCCACGGGTTGGCGCCGGTACCGCGCAGTTGCAGGGCCAGATCGTCAAACACCTCGGTCGGGAAGGGGCCCGAGCCCACGCGGGTTTGGAAGGATTTGCAGACGCCGGTCACAACTGCGCCAGCGGCCGCGCTGATGCCAATCCCCAGTCCGGTAAACACGCCAGCGGCCGTGGTGGAAGATGAGGTTACGAACGGGTAGGTGCCCAGGTCGATATCCAGCAAGCTGCCCTGGGCGCCTTCGGCCAGGATATGCTGCCCGGCCCGCAGGGCGCTGTCCACTTCCATTGAGGTGTCGGCGATATAGGGCAGCATGGCATCGCTGTACTGGCGAAAGTCCTTGATCGTGGTCAGTGGTTCGATCGTCAGCGCGCCCAGCATCTTCAACTGCTGGTTGGCTTCTTCTATCAGGTTGCCCAGGCGTTCGCTGAAATCGGGGGACTGCAGGTCAGCCACACGCAGCCCGCGGCGGCTGGCTTTGTCGGTATAGGCCGGGCCGATCCCGCGCCCGGTGGTGCCAATGTTGCCCTTGCCGCGCGCCACTTCCAAAGCTTTGTCGAGCGCCTGGTGCACGGGGGTGATCAGATGCGCGGCATGCGAAATGCGCATACGCTGTGGGTTAACGATAATCCCGGCTTTCTGGAGCATGTCGATTTCATCGACCAACGATTTGGGGTTGATGACCATCCCGTTGCCCAGCACTGCCACGGGCCTGGGATGGATGATGCCGGAAGGAATGAGATGCAATTTGAACAGCTTTGCGCCAACTGTGACGGAATGACCGGCGTTATCTCCGCCGTTGTAACGGGCAACGATATCTGAATCGGCTGCGAACCAATCGACAATGCGGCCTTTGCCTTCGTCACCCCACTGGGTGCCCACAATGATTTGAAGCGGCATGGATCCCTCCGAAATACCTTAAGATATCTGGATTATATGCCAGAAAATAGCATCTTGCCGAACTTAGGGTACTTTCCATGAGGGGAAAACTCACCAACCCAGGCGCCTGACGCTCGTGAAATATGTTTCTCCAGCCGAAGCCTTATCTAACTCTGATCTAAACTCGATAAAAATCTACATAAATCTACATTGACGTACGCCGCTTTACTACTAAAATCAAGTATCTTTATGGTCATCCCGGGTTCTGTACGGGAACGAGGACAATTTTTAATGGGAGATAAGCTGCAGGAAGATGAGGTCATCCCGGATTCAGAACGGGACTGGTTGTCGTTATCGGGTGTAGCCGGTATGCTGGGCGTGCACCCATCCACGGTGCGCTTGTGGTCGGATAAAGGCGTTTTCCCCGTTCACCGCACCTCCGGCGGTCACCGCCGCTATTTGCGCGGCGAAGTGGAATTATGGATGAAGACTTCCAGCGATAAACATGTCATGGAACCGGTCAAGGCCATGCACAGCGCGATTGGCAAGGTGCGCATGCAGATCGCCGAGGGCCGCCTGGAAGCCGAGGCCTGGTACCAGAAGCTGGATCAGGCGGCGCGCAACCAGTACCGGTCGAGCGGCATGCTGCTGGTGCAGGGTCTGATGAATTATCTGGCAAGCGACAGCAATGACACCTCCTCAGAGGCTTACGCGCTGGGATATGACTATGCTTCGCGCGCCCGCCGCTATGGGTTGAGCGCCGTGGATGCAACCCGCGCCTTTTTGTTCTTTCGCAATACCCTGCTGGAGGCGTTAGTCAGCGCCTATGAAGATGCGCGTGTGCCGCCCGGCCTGGCCTGGGGCAAAATGCTCAACAAAATCCATACCTTTACCGATGCAATTCTGGTCAACCTGATCAAGACTTACCTGGCGATGGAAGATTCGCACTCATAGCAGCCAGGCGGATGCGGATTTTAACTGCTCCGGGTCTTTTTCATTCTACAGCGACGGGTGATAAAATGGCCCGGTCACATGGCTTTGTGACCGTAAAGGGTATAAAATAACAGTATGAATGACATTCTTGAAGCCCCTTATATTGGCGAAACGCGCCGCAACCATGCGCTGGAACATGCCACCATTCACATCCTGGCCGCCCGCTTCCCGGGCCGGCGGATGGCAGGTCATTCCAACCCGACCGGATTTGTACTGATCGGCGACCTACCCACCGAGGCGGTGCGTGAAGCCGTCAGCGAAGCGCTGACCCGCCTGCAGAACGGCGAAGCCCAGCTTGCCATCCATGAAGGCTGCGGTACCAATTACGCCGTGATCGGTGGGCTGGCAGCCCTGTCTGCGATGATCGGGATGAGCGGAACCCGTAACAACAGCGAACGCTGGGAGCGCTTCCCACTCGTGATGCTGCTCTCGATTGTGGCTTTCGTGGTCGGCCAGCCGCTGGGCATGACCTTGCAAAAGAACGTGACCACCCAGGCTGACCCGGGGGATATGCTGCTGGTGGATGTTTACCCGCTGGCGAATAACATGCACCGCGTGGTGACAACCGGCTGAGCCCGGAAGGTTATCGCATGCCAGACGATTTACTTAGCAAATCGCAAAGTGCTGCGCAAAGTGCTGTGCACATTCACTTCTATTTCGGCAGCGATGAGTTTGCCATTCACAAACAGGTGGATAAATTCAGCGCGAAGTTCAGCGACCCGACTACGGCGGGCATGAATACATCCCAACTGGATGCGCGCACCGTCAGCGAGCAAGAGTTGAATAAAGCCGTCAGTTCCATGCCGTTTCTGGCGGACCGGCGCCTGGTGGTGCTTGAACATGTTTCCAAACGCTACACCGGGCAGGACGGGCATAAGAAATTTACGGCTTTTCTGGATGGCGTGCCTGGTTTCACCCGCCTGGTGATTCTGGACCCCGAGGAGATCAAGCCCAGGGATATCCCCAATCACTGGCTGGTTAAATGGGTAAGCAAGAACCCCGGGAAGGCCGAGTTCAAAGCCTTTATGCTGCCAACCTCACGGGAAATGCCTGGTTGGATCGTGGCGGAAGCCCGGCGGCAGGGCGGCGGCATCGAACCCGGCGCGGCCGCCCGGTTGGCCGAGATGACCGGGGATAATACCCGCCAGGCCGCGCTGGAGATCACCAAGCTGCTGACGTATGTCAACTACGCCCATGCCATTGGCGTGGAAGATGTGGAAGCGGTCAGCATTGTGACCGCCAGTGTGGACATCTTTGATCTGGTGGATGCGCTTGGCAAGCAGGATGGCAAAAAGGCGCAGCTTTTGTTCCACCGGCTGCTGGAAGAAAAAGACGCCTTTGAGGTGTTTGGGATGGTGGTGCGCCAGTTCCGCCTGTTGACGCTGGCGCGGGATGTGATGGATGACGGCGGCACGTTGCCGGATGTCACCGAGGCGCTGGGCGTGCACCCGTTTGTCGCTGAGAAGTCTTACACGCAGGCGCGCAGTTTTACGCTGGCAACCCTGAAGGCCATTTATCACCGCCTACTCTTGATGGATGAAGCCGCCAAAACCGGCGGCATGCCGCTGGATGCCTCCCTGGATATTTTGATCGTGGAGCTGGCGGGCGGCAGGCAATAGAAAGTACCCATAAGTTCAGCATAGCAACTTTCTCTTCATTCCAGTTACTCATCCACAAAGTCGCCGCCAGCTTCGATGCGCCGCTCCAGCAACTTACGGTTCGCATCGAATTTCAGCCCAACTTCAATCTGCTGGTAGCAGCGGTTTTGCCCATCCCCCATCAACACCTTGCGGCAGTAAAAAAAGCGGCTCTCATCTTCATATTCCTCGCTCAGGTTATGTTCCAGATCCACGCGGCCTTCAATGATTTCGCCGCAGCGGCGGCATTTTACATGGAAGGTGTAGTATTTTTTATCAGCAGGATCGGGCCGGCTCGAAAACAATTTTTTGAAAAAATTCATACCGTCTTCCTCTTTGAGGGGTAAATAATTCCGGGCTCGCAAGCATCTCGCGGCCCGGAATTATTTTATTTTTGGTTACTCCCGGACAGAATCGCGTCGATGGCGTCCAATTCTTCCTGGGAGAACGAAAGGTTGTTCAGGGCGGCCAGGTTGTCATCCAACTGGCTGACGCTGCTGGCGCCGATCAGCGCCGAAGTAATCTGCGGCTTGCGCAGCACCCAGGCGATCGCCATTTGGGAGAGTTTTTGCCCGCGGTTTTGGGCCAGGTCATTCAGCTTCTGGATTTTGCCCAGGTTGCGTTTGACATCCTCGGGCGTCAGCCAGACGCGCTCGGTCTTGGTGGCGCGCGCCCCGGTCGGGATACCGTTCAGGTAACGGTCGGTGAGTTGACCCTGGGCCAGCGGCGAGAAGGCGATCGCGCCGATGCCCTCTTGATCCAGCACATCCAGCAGACCGTTTTCCACCCAGCGGTTGAACATGCTGTAAGATGGCTGGTGGATCAGGCAGGGAGTGCCCATCTGATGCAAAATCTGGGCGGCTTCCTGGGTTTGTTCGGGCGAATAAGATGAAATTCCCACGTACAGGGCTTTGCCCTGGCGCACGGCCGCGTCCAGTGCGCTCATGGTTTCTTCCATGGGCGTTTCGGGGTCAGGGCGGTGGCTGTAAAAGATATCCACATAATCCAGGCCCATGCGCTTGAGGGATTGATCCAGGCTGGCCAGCAGGTATTTGCGCGAGCCCCATTCGCCGTAAGGCCCGGGCCACATATCGTAACCGGCCTTGGTTGAGATGATCAGCTCATCGCGGTAGGGGCGGAAATCCTGCCGCATAAGCAGGCCAAAGTTTTCTTCAGCCGAGCCGGGCGGGGGGCCGTAGTTGTTAGCCAGGTCAAAGTGCGTGACGCCCATATCGAAGGCGCGGCGCGCCATGGCGCGCCCGTTCTCAAACGAGTCCAGGCCGCCAAAGTTGTACCAGAAACCGAGCGAGATCAGCGGCAATTTCAGCCCGCTGCGGCCAGTGCGTTTGTAAGTCATGTTGTTGTAGCGAGTGTCAGAGGCGTTGTAAGGCATGTTCTCTCCAGTGATAAAGGGTGGGGCAGGTTTATTTTATATGGTTAAAGGCAATTATGAGCAGGGATATTGTGTTGTGCCTTGGATGGAATAATCCCGGTTTTTGCTTGGGATTGTAATCGAATTTTTGTGATGTGACCCTTTTTTTTACCCACCGGAGTGCTGTTCAGACCAGAATCCCTGGCTGCAGGGCTTTCTTAAGGCCCAAGCAATTGTCATCGCGAGGAGCGTGCTCTCCGCGACGTGGCGAACTCCCCCACTATTTGGAGATTGCCACGCCGCCAACATCGTCCCGCTGCCCTTCGGGAAATACAAAAGCGGCGGCTCGCAAAGACAACAATTTTACGGATTTGTGTAAATCCCTTTCACAAACACGACTTTAAGAAAGCACTGACCCTGGCTGGCAGTGCTATTACCAGCCCACAGAAAATAACTTATAATCGCCAGCTAACGGATGGGTGCTATTAATTTTAATCCCAGATTTTAAAATTCACTGATTTGCGCGAGTATGATTCCAGCCAATACTCCCAAAATGCTTTCCAAAGAAGGATAAACATGAAATTTTGGGGAAAACTTATCACCCTGAATCAATCCCAGGCTCCTCTTTTTTCGAAGCTGGTGGAGGGATTAGGCTGGTTGTTATTTTTCGTGCCAATGGCGATTTATGGATGGTTTGTGTGGAAATATTCCATAAATATACCTTATTGGGATGATTTTGATATTCTTGCGAATGTAATTAGCTTTGTTTCCACGAATAACTGGCTTCAAAAGCTCCAGATCATATTCACGCAGGCCAACGAACATAGAGTCATCACGGCCAAAATCGTATTTCTTATCCAATATTATTTATCGGGAGCATCAAATTTTAGATATGTAAATATTTTCGCCAACCTGGTCTGGGTTTTCTCGGTTCTTTTTGTGGCGTACCAGTTCCGTCCCAGGGGTAAAAAGATTAATCCATGGATTTTATTACCCGTGCCTTATTTTTTGTTCAACCTGGCCGCCAACGAAAGCGCAACCTGGGCCATGGGCTCCGCACCTTACTTCTTGGCTGATTTATTTATCTTTTTATTTTTATTTTTTCTTATCAAAGATAACTGGAAGTGGACTTACGTCTGTTTGGCCTGCGCAATTTTTTCTTTTGGTAGTGGGCTTGCTCTAATTCCAGTCGGTGTTTTTTATTTGTTGTACAAGCGAAAATGGAAATCATTGGGGTGGTTCCTAGTTTATGCCTTCATTATTTTCTGTGTTTATTTTATTGGCTTGAAGACACCCTCAACTGGAAAAGCTGTTACATCGATCACTTCACTGCTACCAGTTGCGGGATTGAACCTGGTTCAATTCACTCAATTTTTCTTCACATTTATTGGCTCATTGTTTCAAGTTTTGAGCCCCGTGTTGACAACCACGATCGGCGCTTTGATCTTTGGGCCGATTCTCATATTCTTCCTGGCCTACCTTATAACACCCAAGCCGGAAGCTGATTTTCCCGTTTGGCTGTTTATTACAATTCTATTAGCAGATGGTCTTGCTGCGGCTACCCGTTCTCAATTGGGTGCGCTTTCTGCACTTGTGCCCAAATATATTCCATATTCTGGCATTCTTTTGGCATCTGCTTATGCCATGCTTTTTAGTTTGAGACACGAGAATTCCAAACGCATTGCACTCTTTTTAGCCATTGTGATCAGCATAGCCTTGTTTTGGGTTGGATTTTTCAATCAAGGTTTTGTCGCGGTTTATAAAAATAATCAATATCAAAAAATTAACGCGATCAGCGGGTTTGAAAAATTTGGCGACGCAGCTTCTTTAATAGATATTTATCCTGCGGCAATACACGCAAGCAATATCTTGAAGGCTGCCAGAGTAGCGGGAATTTACCAGTTCCATCCAACTTCCGTGCTTTCTCCTGAAATATATTCGATCAAGGGAAAAAATAAACAGGAACTAAGCGGGATGGTTGATTATTTTTCTGGAGGAAAAATCATTGGCTGGGCAATCCTGCCGAATATCAACTCTGCTCAATCAAACATTTGGCTGATACTAAAAAGTAAGTCAAAGCTGTTAAGATTGAAAATATCACGCCTGCCACGGCCCGATGTTTCAGATTTTTATCATGTCGGTACTTTATATAATTCCTCCGGTTATGAGGGCTTTATAAATAATTACGATATCCCTAGTGGGAAATATGCCATCGGGATATTAGTAGAGAACGGGGAAGAATCTGGCGTTCTTTGGACTTCACACGAATATGATGCCCCATAACTCTTCTGCCCATCTCCAGGGCATGTGAACACTCATCCATGAGACCAATTCCATTAAGGAATGTATGACCTTCGAAAAAATAGTAATTCTGACACCTGTTTACAACGATTGGCCCTCTTTCAAGAATCTATTAAGCGGGATAGATCACACTCTTCATACAGGTAATCCGGAACTTGTGGCTACAGTTGTAGCGATAGATGATGGTTCCACTCAAAGAGAGTATCTATCTGAAAGTTGGCCTACTTTTTCTAATATTCAGCGTGTTGAAATTATGGACCTCGCTCGCAACCTGGGGCATCAGAAAGCCATCGCCATTGGGCTGGCGTATGTTAAAGATAATTACTCATCCCCGGTAGTTGTAATGGATTGTGATGGCGAAGACCGCCCGGTTGATATTTTGGAATTGCTAAAAAAGCTGCAAGAAAATCCAGAAAAGATCATTTTTGCAGAACGCTCCCGCCGCTCGGAAGGCTTTCTTTTTATTGTTTTTTACGCTCTATACCGATTGCTTTTTCAAATACTCACTGGTAGAAATATTTCTTTCGGAAATTTCTCAGCCTTGCCATGGTCTGCATTGAAACGAGTGGTTTATTTACCTGAGATCTGGAATCATTTTGCTGCTGGAGTGGTTCATTCCGGTTTACCTATGAGTACGATCCCATCTATTCGTGGAAAGCGATACAAAGGTAAATCTCAAATGAATTTTGTCAAGCTAATTACGCATGGGATGAGCGCCATTTCAGTCTACCTTGATGTGGTTGCAATTAGACTGATCTTGTTTTCTATCTCGGTTATCATCTTGACGGTAATCGGGTTTGTAATTACGGTATTCATCCGTTTTGTGACACCGTTTGCGATCCCGGGCTGGGCTACAACTGTTGCCCTGGGGTTGGTGGTTGTTTTATTCCAATCAGTTTTTTTTCTGGCATCATTTTCCTTTCTTGTACTGAGCTTTCGCAGTAATAAAGCTTTTATTCCTGCAAAAGATTACAAGGATTACATCATTGATATATTAACGGAGTATCCTAAATGAGCTCATTTGCCTATATCGGTAGTGAATTGGAACTTTTTGCCCAGGCAAAAAATTGGAAATCATATTACAAATCCATCATTTCGCCATTCTTTGGAGAGCAAGTTTTAGAGGTAGGCGCCGGTATGGGCGCAACCACAGAAGCCCTTTGCTCAGGCAACAGCAAAAGATGGGTTTGTCTTGAGCCAGATGATAGTTTCGTAAAAGTAATGGATCAGGCTATCCAAAATGGAAGTCTGCCAACCATATGCTCGACCCGATTGGGAACAATCCAAAGTCTTGGAAAATATGAATTATTTGATACGATCTTATATGTTGATGTCCTTGAGCACATCAAGGATGATGGCATTGAGTTGGAGAATGCCGCCGAACATCTTCTGCCAAATGGTTCTCTCATTGTGCTTTCCCCGGCTCACCAATGGTTGTTCACACCTTTTGATCAAGCAATCGGACATTACCGTAGATATTCAAAAAAGACACTCTCTGCTCTCACACCCAAAAACTGCGTGCTTGAAAAAATAATCTATTTAGATTCGGCAGGCATCCTTTTATCGACTGCAAACCGTATCTTGTTACGGCAAAGCATGCCAACGCGTAGCCAAATTTTGTTTTGGGATCAACGAATAGTACCAATCTCAAAACAACTGGATACAATCTTTAATTTTTCTTTTGGGAAATCAATTGTGGGCATATGGCGCCCAGCCTGATCCAGCGTTTTTCAAAAAGCCTGGTTCTGATGTTTTTTGTGGTTTGATGCGAAACCACCCACGAACGCGGAGCGCCGTGTAAGCCACGAACCCGCAGGGCACATGTTCACGAATTAGGCGGCGCACCGTATTCGTGAACGGTTAAAAAAAACATCTATACCACAAATTCCATTAGAACCAGAAAATTTTGGGCGTTTTTTGAAATATGACCTCCACAGTCTTATTCATACTGAGAATTGCTGCGCGTACCTATGGGGTTCGTAAAATATATTATTAGGTGATTGATCGTTTTGAAGGAAATTTTCGGTTTTTGCCTTACCTGATTGCCGAACATTTTGCCGTATTTTCAAGATTCTTCCGCCACTTTTGGCTAAACTAAAGTAAACAACTTATTTGTTGGGTTGGCTCCCTTCGAGATAGTTGTCGATCCGTTTTCGGACATGCACAAAATGCTGCGACAGCATTCTACGGGTTAGATCTCTATCACGAATCCGAATTGCATCTAATATCCCACGATGTAAGAGGAGAACATTTTCCGGGTCAGTATCATGAATGATCTTGTTGTCAAGGCTTGTAAAAGATACCCAGAAGGCTGAAAAGAGTTTCATCATGGTCTGGTTATCCAAAACGTTATAAATAATTTGGTGGAAAGTTTCATCAAGGTCAGAATATTCCTCACCTGCTCGTACCCGCTCTTCCCATTTCTTTAAAACATCTTCCAGCCTGGATAAATCATCATCACTGAGGTGTCCGACTGCATCACCAATGACCGCAATTTCAAGCCAGGAACGAATTTGAAATAGCTCGGCCAGTGTATTCGGATCGAATTGCATACCAAAAATAAACGCTTCAAGCATGGGGTCAAAGTTAAGTTCGCGTACATAAAGCCCATTCCCCTGACGAACATCAACAATACCCACGGATTGCAGGGATTTAACCGCTTCCCTGACCGAACTTCTACCAACGCCCAGATCATCCACCAATTGTCCCTCGGAAGGAAGGGCATCCCCAGGCTTCAAGTTATGATCAAGGATGTATTGCTTGATGTAG
>CAIWAX010000471.1 GCA_903910795.1 uncultured Anaerolineae bacterium | reverse complement strand
GGCCGATCGGCCGCCCGCTTCGTATTTTTATCGCATCGCCGCGAAGTATTCGGTCTCAATTCCCTGCCAGGTTTCATCATAAAGTTTCATGCGTCCGGCCAGTAAGGGGTGTACCCGGCTGATCTCGTGTGCCACGCGCTGGGCCACGCGCCGGATGGAAAAATGGGCGTTGGCTGCCGTGCGCAGTTGACAAAAGGCGTAGGCCTCGCGTAGGTTAAAAGTGGCCAGCACCCGCCGGTTGTAGCCGTTCGGGACAACATACTGGGCCACTTCCGGGTTCCAGGCCGCCAGCTTGTGCCAGACCGCGCCAGCCGCGTCCATCGCCTGGCGGTATTGGCTCTCAAAACCGGCCTCCACAAAGCGCCGCGGAACGGCGTAACCGTGCGCACAGCCCAGCCGCTGAGGGGTTTGCGTCATCATGCGATGGCGTTTGAATTCGGCGTAAGCGCCCTGATCCATCAATATATCAAAGGTATAGGTGCAATGTTCCAACTCGCGCAGGGGCACATCATAACGCCCCAGGCGCTTGAAAAGTGTCTCGGCCAGGGCGGCCGGGTCAATGGCCGTTTTGATCAGTTCCAGCGCCTGCCCGTAGCTCATCTCCGCGAAACGATACAGCAGCGCGGCCAGAATACGAACATCGCCATCCGGATCGTAATCGACCAGCTCGCACCAATCCCCGCCAGCCAGCCCCGGGGCTTGCCGCCCGGCCAGCTCACTCAGTTCGGCGCTGGTTTCAATGACATACGGCAACGGTTCGGCGTACTTTAACAGGGTAGGGATTTCTTCTTTGGCAGCCGCCCGCACAGTTTCGCCGATCTCGCGCACCTCGGCCAGCGGGCTAGAGCGCCATTTGCGAATGGCATTCTCCAGCACCCGTCCATTAGCAGTCATGCCCACATTTGAGAGGGAGGCCGCCGGCAGCAGGAAGCGGCAGACATCCACATATTGTGAGCGGATGCGCCGATCCCAGACATCCTCGCTTTCCCCATCGCGCCGCGGTGCCGTTTTTTCAACCTGCCTGCGCAGAGGTTCAAGCGCTTCAGCATAGGTCTGGAATAAACGGCGGCAGGTGGCAATGTATTCATCCCGCAGCGGCTCGCCACCCAGTTCGGCCGGGATGTAGAAATTATCGGCATTCCATTTCTGGTAGCGCGTGGATTTTTCGGTATAGGATGCCAACCGGTTGGATTCAATCGCTTCCATCGCCAGGCGCGAGGCGTTTTCAATCGCCAGGTGCAGCACAGCGTGTTCAGCCACCGAGGCGTGACCGTAGCCCAGCACCCACTTTTCATGGAAACGCGCGGATTGTTCATCGCTCAATTCTTCGGCGATTTCGCGGAAGGATTCAGGTGAACGGGAGGTCTTGGCAAAAGCCACTGCGATGGTTTCGGGGCTGAGCTGCTTTGGGGAGAGGAAGTAAATCTCACGCCGGGGCGCTGTCATGAATTCTCCTCAAAGAGTCCTTCAAACCAACCCAAAAGGCCCCGGTGTTTGGTTTCTCCGTAGACTTTACCATTCTGGCCGTTGATCACAACCCGGTAATCGCGCCCTTGCAAAGGGTAACTGCTGTACCAGATCGGGAAGAGCAGCAGCCTGAAAGACAGGATCGACAGGTTGGCCGAACTGTAACTCAAATCTTCAATATAGCCCCTTTCAGACAGAATTTTAGCGCGGGTACGCTCAACAGCCTGCTGACGCGCATCGAGCGACGCATCCGCCATGGATTGTTCGTGTACTTCCGCCGGCCAGCCAGCCAGATAACGCTCATCATACGCCGGGGCATTGGTCGTATCGAGTTCGGCCAGAAGCCGCGGCAGAAGGTCAGACAATCTATCAACTGCCGGAATCGGAATATTATAAAAACTGCTATTCTCATCACCCGAAACTGGTATCCGTTGTTTATTGCGGTAGACCATGCCGTTCCAGGGGATATCACCCATCAGATCAAAGGTCCAGACTGGCAAATAAACACCCTTCGGTTCAATCAAAGCGGACCCATTTTTAAGCCCATGTTTCGTCATCCAGGTATCAAAAATCTGTACAGCCTGAGCCTTGTTCAAACCCATCGGGATAATAGAATCCGGCTCAATCAGCTCCTTCGTCAGCGAGATCACATGCGCCGAGCCGCAATAGGCGCAGACAGTTGAAATCTGCCCGGCAGGCAGGATGAAATTTGCTCCGCAACCCTGGCAGCGAAAGGTTTTCTTCATAACTGGGGTAGTATGGCCCTTGCTGGTGGCCATGGCCAGAGCAAAATCCTGGGCAAACTGCGGAGCGGTATTGCTCAAAGTCTGGTTACGGGAACAGTGTTCGCAGATCAAGGTCTTCCCATCACCATCAAAAACCATACGCGCGCCGCATTTGGGACAGGTAAAACGATCGGCGGCCGATTTCTCGGTTCCGGCAACCGGAACCGGTAGGGCGTCCGGGTTGACGATCTCATTCAATTTGAGTTTGCCATCCAGAATGGCCAGCGCTCGGCGGGCTTCCGGATAAGTTGGATCTAATGCCAGGGTATTTTCGAGATAACCGCGTTTTTCAACCGGATCGGAACAGACCGTGCTCATTAAATAATTGGCTTTGGCGCGCGTCTGCGGGTTTTCAGCGATATCCAGCACCCTTTGAAGGATGCGTTTGGCCTGACTCAGCTCATTCCCTTTGATATAAATAAAAGCCCAGTGCATCAGGTCGTCTTCATATTCAGATTGCATGGCGAATCCTTATTAATCCACGGCTCCTCACCGTGGTCTGATAATGGCATCGGTCATGCGCGCCACACGCGTCATAAATTCTACATCGTGCACACGGATGATATCGGCTCCACGCACAATCCCAACCGAAATGGCAGCGGCGGTGCCCTCCAGGCGTTGGGCTGGTGGCAGGTTGAGTGTATAACCGATAAATGATTTGCGCGACGGCCCTAACAGGATCGGGAACCCCAGGGCGCGAATCTCGCCCAGGCGGTTGAGCAGTTCCAGGTTCTGTTCCACCGTTTTGCCAAAACCGATCCCGGGATCGAGAATGATTTTTTCATCCGGGATACCAGCCTGGCGGGCCAGCGCAACCGATTCGAGCAGTTCCCGTTTCACATCTTCGAGCAAGTCATCATACTGCATGCCCACATAACGCCCGCCCAGGCTTTCCTGGATCTGAGCGTTGGTTGGCTTGCTGCGGTTGTGCATCAGGATCACAGGGACCTTGCGCCGGGCGGCCACTTCCGCCAGCAGCGGGTCGGCGCGCAAGCCCCAGACATCATTGAGCATGTGTGCACCCGCGGCCAGAGCCTGCTCGGCCACCGCAGCCTTATAAGTATCAATTGAAATGACAGTACCAGGGAATTCTTTGACCAGACCGGAAACAACCGGCAGCACGCGTTCCAGTTCTTCGTCCACGCTGACAATCTTTGAACCCGGCCGGGTCGACTCGCCGCCCACATCCAGGATGTCCGCCCCGGCCGCCAGGAACTGACGGGCCTGTTCCAGCGGGCGCTCAACGCCGGTGTTTTCTGCCTCGGGCGCCAGCAGACCATCGCCCGAAAAACTGTCAGGAGTAATATTAAGGATTCCCATCACATACGTGCGGGCGCCCCAATCCAATAATAACTGACCCGTTTGCAAGGTTCGCATTAAACGATCTGCTCCATCGATTTCGCCAGCCAGGTTTCGGCATCTGCCATACGAGTAAAAATTCGGAGAGCAGCCCCACTGCCAACGGCCCCGGCAGCCACCTCCATGATCGCCTGACGCGCTTTTTCCGAGCCCACCAGCACTGCCACGCGCAGGTTACGCGTGGATGGGTCGCTGTTCACTTCAACAGCCAGCTCGATAGCTTTGGCAGGTATCTCGGGCCTGGTAACATCCGAAAGATCGGTGACGCCGGGGTTGTGTTTCCAGTTAAGCGGCTTCAATGGTTCCATCATCTGCAAGCCTCCTGTGTTGTGATTTCATCCCAGTATAACAATTTTAAAATATATTTCAATTCCCGTAAACGTAGACGCCGCGCGTATCCAGAGCATCCAAAAGCTGGGAGATGCTGCGATCCAGTAGCGGATGCCTCAGGTCTGGGGCCACATCTGCCAGCGGTGCCAGCACAAAAGCGCGCTCCTGCAAACGCGGGTGCGGGATGACCAGTCCGGGTTCATCCAGGCACACATCATCGTAAAAAAGGATATCCAGATCGATCAGGCGCGGGCCGTTGCGGAAATTGGGAATCCGACCCAGCGAAACTTCCAACTCTTTTAGCCTGCCCAGCAGCTCACGCGGCGAGAGGTCTGTCTCGGCGCGCACCGCCATGTTCAGGAAAGCCGGCTGGTCGGCATAGCCCCAGGGTTCGGTTTCGTATACCCTGGATTCTGCCAGAGCATGGATTTGCGGCTCAAACGCATCCAGGGCGGCGCGCAGATTCTGCAGGCGCTCGCCCAGGTTGGTGCCCAACGCCAGGTAAACAATGTGTGTCAAGTTTCGTCCAGATAAAAGAAGTTCAGCGTTTCAGGTAAGCGGGCGTAAATGCGCCGGGCAGCAGGCCGTTGACCGTGGTTTCATCAAAGACCTTGCCGGTTTCATCCGCGATCAACACCACGGTATCCAATCCAAACTCGGCCATTACCTGGCGGCAGCTTCCACAGGGTGAGCCGCCATTGGCGGTCACCACGGCGATCACATCAAAATCGCGCTCGCCCTGCGAGACCGCCGAAAAAATGGCGACCCGCTCGGCGCACATGGTGGTGGGATAGGCGGCATTTTCGACATTTGCGCCCGTAAAAATGCGCCCGCTTTTGGTACGCAGCGCCGCGCCAACCTGGTATTTGGAATACGGCGCATACGCCCGCCGCCGGGCTTCAATAGCCAGGTTGATCAACAATTTCGCATCTTCGCGTGTGATAGTGTTCACGTAGACAGCCTCATCGTAAAAGAATTTCGGTTTTTCCTATTTTGGCCGGAGAACCTTAAACACAATGAACACCAGGGGCACAAGGAAAAATGTTTTTTGTTTTCCATTCTGTACTTTGTGTCCGTCCTACTTAAGCATTTCACTTCAGTCCGCTTTTGGCTTACGTTCCAGTTTGCGGATGGCGCGGGCCGGCACACCCACCACCAGGGTATTGGCAGCCACGTCCTTGGTAACAACTGACCCGGCACCCGTGCGTGAACCTTCGCCCAACGTGACAGGAGCCACCAGCATGGTATCCGAACCGATGAAAACGTCATCGCCAATGATGGTCTGGTTTTTATGGACGCCGTCAAAATTGCAGGTGATGGTGCCCGCACCGATATTGGCGCCCGCGCCAATTTTCGCGTTGCCGATGTACGAGAAATGGCCCATTTTGACATCCGGGCCCAACGTGGAATCTTTTACTTCGCCAAAGTTGCCCATGTGCACACCTGTGGACAGGTAAGCGCCCTTGCGCAGACGGGCGAACGGCCCCATCTCCACATGGTCTTCCACCACCGCGCCTTCGGTCACAGACATCAAAATCTGGCAGTCATTCCCAATGCGCGTGTCACGCAAATGGGAATTGGGGCCAATCTGGCAATTCCCGCCGATGGATGTTTCGCCGAACAGGTAAGTATTCGGCCAGATGACGGTATCCCGCCCAATGCTGACATTGGTTTCGATATAAGTGGAAGCCGGGTCGATCAAGGTTACACCCGCCAGCATATGGCGCTCGTTGATGCGTTTGCGCATGGCAGCTTCCGCCTCCGACAGATGCACACGTGTGTTGACCCCGATGGTCTCGCCAAAATCGTCCATCACAATCGCCTGCACAGGCAGACCGTCTTTGGCTGCCAGTGCAATGGTATCCGTCAGGAAATACTCGCCTTTGGGGGATATTTGGATACGGTGCAGAGCCACCCACAGCCATTCGGCCTCAAAACAGTAGGCGCCGACATTCAGTTCCTTGATCAACAACTGCTCGGGGGTAGCCTGGCTCTCTTCCACCACTGCCGCTACCGTGCCATCCGGGTTGCGCAGAATACGGCCAAAACCGTGCGCATCTGAGTGCAGCACCGTCAGCATGCTGACAGGCCCTTTGTTGTTATGCTGGGCGGCCACCAGCTTTTGGAGAGTCTCAGCTCTCATCAGCGGCATATCCCCATACGTCACCAGGATGGTATCAGTTTTGCTTTTAAGCAGGTCTTCGGCCTGCAATACTGCGTGGCCGGTGCCAAGTTGCTGCGCCTGCACCACACAGTTGGCCGCCTCGCCAATCACCGCGCGCACTGCCTCGGCACCATGTCCAATCACCACCACCGGCAGTTCGGTGCTGACGTTGCGGGCAGCGTTCAGCGCGTGGAAAACCATCGGCTGGCCGCAAATCGGGTGCAGTATTTTCGGTAAGTCTGATTTCATGCGCGTGCCCTGACCAGCAGCCAGCAAAACAGCAGTCGTTTTCATGATCATCTCCTGCCCCAAATGGGGAAACAAAAAAGCTTTGCACCGTTGTGGGCGCAAAGCCTGTCGTTTGATGCACCCTTTGCAGGGCAATTGTTCAATAGGCTGGGGCGCCAGGACTCGAACCTAGATACTCAGCTCCAAAGGCTGATGTGCTGCCGTTGCACCACACCCCAACAAGCGCGTCAAATTTTATCACATTTTAATTCCCCCGGTTGGATATTGTGGCCTTGTTTTCTAAATGGAAAGTACCCATAAGTTCAGTATTGAGAAAACGAAGGAGAAATCAACCAGGAAGGGAGTTTATTTTTCTTGCGACGAATCAGGCGTCAGACCCAGGCGCGAGGCTTGTTCGTAAGTCAGCTTGTCAGGTTCCAGGAATGTGGTGCCTTCCTGAACAGCCGTGTCCCAAAAAGAATTGACATCGGCCGTCTTATTCCCGAGCTGGTTGAATATTTTCAGAAAGTCGCCGGGCAGATCTTCCGGATGTGTGACGGGCTCCTTCACCGCCGGAACCTGCGTGGATACCGGAGCCTGCTCCGGCGAAACGCCAAGGTTTTTCAGCGCTTCAAGCAGGTTAACCCTGGCCGAGGAAATCAACTTCAGCCTGGAAGAAAGCGCCCGGATCTCAGCCAGTCCGTTACCCACCAGCAGTAAGGAATGCGTTGAGCCGGCGGGCACAAAAATCGCGTCAAAATTGTCACCTTTGAACAGGTGCAAATAACTCTCAGAATGATCGATCAAACCAGCGGCTTTTGTGCCTGCGATACGCAGTCCCACCAGTGCCTGTGCCAGACTGGTATGGCGCACATTATCGGGAATTTGCCCGGCTTCAGCTTTGATTTCCCCTTCGTTGTTGAGCAACAACACAGCCTGTGCGCCAACATTCTTGCGCAGACTTGCCAGTACACTGCTCAAACCACTTGAAGACGGCTGTGGGGCTTCGGCGGGCGGCTGGCTGGTTTGCGCTGGCTGGCGGATAGTACGAGCCAGACCCAGACAGCGCTCAACCGCATCCAGAAAATCACCCAGGGGTACCGGTTTCTGAAAAAAAGCATCCGGCCTGGCCCCAACCACCAGGTTGCGTAAAGTGTTATCTACAATATCCGAAATCAGGATCACCTTGCAATCCGGGTTAACCACCCGAAATTTACGCATCAACTCCAACCCGCTCAACCCCGGCAAGCGGTAATCGGTGATCAGTAAATCCGTGCGGGCATGCCGGGCCGCCAGGATGGCTTCTTCACCGGATTGAACCTCCGATACACTCAGCCCCTGTTCAATCGTTTCCAGTGCAGAACGCAATAAGCGACTGACCCCCCTCTGGTTATCAACAATCAACACATAGTAAGGCATCAAGGCGCTCCAGGGAGATCAGGCCTTCCAGCAAGCCACCCAATGATCGGGTGCCGCTTCCCGGAATTCAGGTTCCTGCTGTCCGCAAATATCAGCAGCGATGGGGCAGCGCGGGTGGAAGCGGCAGCCTGAAGGCGGCTTAAGCGGGCTGGGTACATCACCCTTCAGAATGGTGCGCTCGCGTTTGAGGGTTGGGTCGGGAATCGGAATGGCAGACATCAGCGCCCGGGTATACGGGTGTAGCGGGTTGGCAAACAAATCATTACGGTTGGTGAGTTCAACCATTTTTCCCAAATACATGACTGCCACGCGATTGGAAATATGTTCCACCACACTCAGGTTATGAGCAATGAACAGGTACGTCAGCCCAAATTCCTGCTGCAAATCCTTCAAAATATTCAATACCTGGGATTGGATCGAGACATCCAGGGCCGAAACTGGCTCATCACAAACAATGAACTTGGGGCGCAGCGCCAGAGCGCGCGCAATGCCAATGCGCTGGCGCTGGCCGCCTGAAAACTCATGTGGATAACGGCGGGCGTGGTAATTCTCCAGACCCACTTTCTTGAGCGTATCCAGCATAATCTCGTAACGCTCTTTCGGTGTGCCAATGCGATGGATGTTCAAGCCTTCCATGACTGATTCGCCAATCGGCATACGCGGATCAAGCGAAGCATAGGGATCCTGGAAGATGATCTGCATATTGCGACGCATGGCCTTCATTTCTGAACCGGCCAGCTTGAGCACATCCTTGCCGTCAATGATCACTGACCCGGAGGTTGGCTCAATCAGGCGCAACATGGTGCGCCCAATAGTGGTTTTACCGCATCCGGATTCGCCCACCATGCCCAACGTTTCGCCCTCACGGACAACAAAGCTGACGTTATCCACCGCGCGCACATAATCTCTTACCCGTTGAAGCAAGCCTTCGCGCACAGGGAAATATTTGACCAGATTTTTGACTTGAATTAATTCATTTGCCGGTTCTTGGCTCATCAATCACTCCACAAATGGTAATCCCAGCTACGGGACGGATGTTATTTGAGCGGCGCAGTATGACCATCAGCATCCTGATATAGCCAGCAGCGCACGAGGTGACCTGGGCCATGCTCAGCCAGCCCGGGTTCTTTTTCAGTGCAGATATGCAGCGCATATTTTGTGCGAGCCTGGCAGCGCGGCGCGAACCGGCAACCGGCCGGTAAATTGACCAGGTTGGGCACTGAACCGGGGATCACTTCCAGGCGTTCCTTCAGCTTGCCCAGGACCGGAATGGATCCAATCAGACCCTGAGTGTAAGGATGCAGCGGAATTTCAAACAACTTCACCACATCCGCCTGTTCGACAATCTGGCCGGCGTACATGACCGCCACGCGCTCCGCCATATCGGCCACCACACCCAGGTCATGCGTAATCAGGATGATAGCCGTACCGATATTCTTGCGCAGATTGCGCATCAAATCCAGGATTTGGGCCTGAATGGTAACATCCAGTGCGGTGGTGGGTTCGTCAGCGATCAGCAGATCGGGAACACAGGCCAGGGCCATGGCAATCATGACGCGCTGCGCTTGCCCACCGGATAGTTCGTGGGGATAAGCCTGGGCGCGCCGTTCCGGGTCAGGGATGCCAACCATCTGGATCAATTCAACAGCCCGGGCATGACCTTTTTCCTTGCCCATGTTCTGGTGAACGCTGAGCACCTCGGCAATCTGATCTCCGACCTTAAAGACGGGGTTCAGAGCGGTCTGCGGCTGCTGGAAGATCATGGAAACCCGATTTCCACGCACCTTGGTCATTTCCTCTTCGGTGGCAGTGACCAGGTCATTCCCTTCAAACAGTATTTCACCCGAGACGATCTTGCCGGGTGGGCTGATCAGGCGCATGATCGACAGGGATGTGACGCTTTTTCCGCAGCCTGATTCGCCTACCAGGCCCATCACTTCGCCAGGGTTGACATAAAAATCCACCCCATCGACGGCTTTTACAACGCCATCTTCGGTGTAGAAATACGTCTTTAGAGCTTTCACTTCCAGAAGCGGTTGCTTGGTTTTTTGATCTGTCACCGGATGACTCCCGTCAATTGGATTGGGTTTTATTATACTGGATTTATGAAAGTAAAGCCGAACTGCTATTGGCTATTACCCTCCGCAAGAGGGCCCGTAATCCAGCTCCTCGAGATTCCACAGGTCGTTCACCGCGAAAGCATCCAGCGTAAAATTGCACATATCGCGCCGGGTTGCCGCGACTTTGATACGCATATACAGCGGCACCGATGGCAGATCATTCGCAAAAATGGTCTGCACCGCGGCATAGGCATCCTTGTAATCCTGCTTTCCAGGCAGGCTGCTCAAAGCCTTGCGGCACTGCGCATCGTAATCCGGGTTGGAGTAGCCGCTGATATTGACCCCCAGCCATTTATTAACGTTGGCAGGAACCTGGTCAGACATGAACCACGCGCAGGGCGGCTGCGTGCCAGCGCTGCCGATGGCATACTCGGCCAGATCAAATTTGCGCCCAAACAGGGGGCCGTCCGGTCCGGGTGCATACAATTGATCCTGGCTTAGATACTGCAAGTTGACACCCACGCCGCACTGGGCCAGGGACTTTGCCAATATCTCGCTGACCTGCCGGCGCTGCAACGCAGAGGTGGTCACGTAATTCAACGTCAGGGGCGTGCCGTTGGTCAGCCCTTTGATATTCAAGGCCACGCGTGGCGTGGCAGGATTGTTATCCGCATCCTTCCAGCCAACCTGGTCAAGCAGAGCAATGCCCTTGTTGATGTCAAAAGGATACTTCGCTACACTATTATTAAAAAGCGGATGTTCGGGAGAGATAAAGGAATCAGGCACCTTTGAAATGCCATCCAACACCGTATCCACCACCTTCTGGCGATCCAGGCAGTAAGCAATTCCCTGGCGGGTGCGCACATCCCCCAAGATGTCCGGCCGGTCGCCGGTACCAGGCGAATAACTATCGTCATAAGATGCCGGTTTGATCCCAAAATCCAGGCGCTCGATCAGGGGATTCGTGGCAGTCACGAGTTTCACCTGAGCGTTGCGCTGTAAATCGGTTAGCAAGTTGATCTCGCCATCCAGGCGCAGACTGGTATCCAACACATCACACTGCCCGGCGATCAGGGCGCTGATGCCGGAGGCCGCATCCTTCATGAACATGAAAGTAAGCGTGTCAAAGTGCGGAAAACCATCGCCCGCCCTGAAATAGGCCGGGTTTTTTTCCAGCTTAATATAGTTACCCGCCGACCATTCTTTGAAAACATACGCGCCCCAGCCAACCGGCGGGTGCGCAACAACATCGCCCTTGGCCAGATCAGCGGCCGGAATGCTGCCCCACAGGTGCTTAGGAAGCGGGGACCAGAAATTGACGGCATAAGAGGCATCGATAAAACCCGGGATGCCCCACCACTGCACCGTCTGGTCATCAACAGCTTCGTAGGAGAAAGTGCGGTCAATCAGATATTTAGAACCAGGCGTGGCCGCGTCAGAATTCAACTTAAAAGCAAAAACCGAATCTTCAGACTTGACAGGTGTGCCGTCCGACCAGGTCAAATTGGGCAGCATGTGGTAAGTGACAACCATCTGATCCATTTTGAGCGCACTGACGCCATCATAACTGACCGCACAGGCATCCGAAGTGCAACCGCTGGGCAGCACCTTCACACCCACATCCAACACCACGAAGTTGCCTTTTGCATCCAGCACCGGGCTGCCGCGTTTGACATCCATCGGCGCCACCTGGGCATCACCATTTTCCAGGCTGGGAATTTTCTGCAGGATAACCGGCTGGTAGCCATTGGTAAAGGTGTCAATCGGGCCATCATATATGGCGCCCAGCACGCTGCGCGCGGCCGCGTTAAGGCTACCAAAGGGATACAGGCTGTTCGGCTCCTCGCCCAGGCAGACCGTCAGCGAGCGCGGCAGGACTTTTGTGGCGGTTGGCTGCGGAACCGGCGTGGCAGTGGCGGGTTGACCGGTTGGCTGGGGTGAGGCCGTCGCCGTTGGCACGGCGCTGGAACAGGCCGAAAGCAATATGCTGAAGATCAGGCATTCTAACAGGGCATTTCGCAGTCTGGTTTTCATAGCGATTCTCTCATCTGATAAATCAGGTTTTTCTGTTTTCCCGCAAGGCATTGGAACGATGTTACCGGGAAAAGCCTTTCAAACGCAACTGACACAACACCTGCCCCGGCGGGCGGAACTGGCTGCGGAGAGAGTAGTTCCGCCAAAGTTGGCACAAGCGCTAAGACTGAGGGGATTCTAACACGTTCAGCAATTGCCGGGTTGAGAAGACCGTTTCCTGACCAGGGTCGGGCTGGCCAGCCGCTGCATGGCAGAGGGGGTATTCAAACAAGCTGCCCCCGGGCTGCTGCCAGAACCAGCGCAGTCAACCCGAGGGGCAGTAAAATCCAAAAAATAAGTTTGAAAAACATCTGACCGAGACTGAATTAGCTTCTTCCACGCATGCGCGGGTCAAGCACATCGCGCAGGGCATCGCCGAGCAGGTTCCAGCCCATCACAAACAGGATCAGCGTGATACCAGGGAAGACCACGATATACCAATAAGTATTCAGGCTGGTGATCCAGTTGCGGGCAAAGGATAGCACCTGTCCCCAATCGGCGTAGCCGACCTGGGTGCCGATGCCTAGGAAGGACAGCGCGGCAAAACTGAGCACCACATCCCCGATCGCCAGCGAGGCCAGAACCAGGGTTGGAAAGATGGCGTTTGGCAGAATGTGGCGGAACAGGATGCGGCTGTCCTTGACGCCGATGACGCGCGCCGCCATGATGTAATCGCGTTCCTTGACCGACAGGATATCGCCGCGGATGATACGCGAGTAGCTCATCCAGCCAAACGCGATCAACGCCGTCATAGTGGGGATCAGGCTTTTACCTATTTTAGGGGTCAGAACGGCCGCCAGAATCAGGGCTGCCAGGATTCCGGGCAGGATCAGCAGGATATCCACGATACGCATCATAACGTTATCCAACCAGCCACCGTAATAAGCAGATACCGCGCCGTAAATCACGCCCATCAGCAGGGTGGCGATGGTTACCATCAGGCCGGTGTAAAAAGCCGTGCGGGTGCCCCAGACGACACCGTAGAAAATGTCATACTGGCCTTCGGAGGTGCCCATCACATGCACCCAGGCATCCTTACCGGTCACAGCCTTGTACCAGAAGGGCACAGGCGGCACATTCTTCTTCCACGCTGAACCAACCGGCTGTGGGTCTGAAATAAAACCATCGCGCGGGATCGTGTATGGATCAGCGCCATCCACCGGCGGGATGATGAGCGGCGCAAAGATCGCGATCAGGACAAAAAAAATGATCAAAACCAGGCCCAGGATGGAAGCCGGGGTCTTGAGCAAACCCACTGTAATGCGATAGTTTTCCGGTCCGAGAAAACGCTCGAGCCAGCCAATCTTCCGCATCGAAATGGTATCTTTCAGGAGGGAATTATCACCAGAGGGGGCGGTTGTCATGGAATTCTCCTATTATGCTGTGCACATTTGGGCTGTGCCTTACGAAAGGCGCACGCGCGGGTCTACAACCGCGTACAGAATGTCAACGATCAGGTTGGCCACAATCAGGATCAAACCATCAAACAGCGCGAAACCCAGCACCGCGACCACATCCAGGCTGACGGCGGCCCGCGCCGCGGCCGAACCGATCCCGGGATAGTTGAAAACCGTCTCTGTGATGACCACACCGCCCAACAAGCTAATCACCTGGAAACCTGCCAACGTCACCACCGGAATCATGGCATTCGGCTGGGCATGTTTGTAAATCACATCGCTTTCCTTCAGCCCCTTGGCGCGCGCCGTGGTGACGTATTCCATGCGCAAGGTTTCCAGCATGGAAGAGCGCGTGACGCGCAGGAAGGTCGCCCAACTGATGTAAGACAGCGTCAGGATCGGCAGCACCATGTGCCGGATGGCATCCAGAAAGATGTCAAAACGGCCGTTTAAGAGCGCGTCAAATGTGATCAGGCTGGTGTAATGGTTAAAACCGGGCTGAGAAATGATCCTTAAATTCACATCCGAGAGCCGCCCGGGTTGGAACCAGTGCAGGGTGGCGTAAAATAACATCAACATCAGCAGGCCAAAAACAAAAGTAGGGAAGGAGGTGCCCACAATGCTGAAAATACGCGCGGCCTGGTCGATAATGCCGTTATGATGCACAGCCGCCTGCACCCCCAGCCAGATACCCACCAGGATGACCGGCGCCACCGCCCAGATAGTCAGATCCAGTGTGTTGGGAAAACGATCCTTGATCAAAGTTACCACCGGTTCGGAGGCGGTGCGCGAAAAACCAAAATCGCCGAACAGGATGCCGCCTTTACGTTCCCCGCTGACGGGGTCAGCCCGGCCCACCATCCAATGCCAGTACTGCAGGTAAAAGGGGTCATCCAGGCCGTACTGTTTAATAATACCCGGCAGGGCAGCTTCATTCTTGGGAAAGTCGCGGATATACAGGGCCGAGCGTTCGGTCGGCGAAAGCAGCATCATCATGCCAAAAATCACCACGGTCACCCCAAACAATAAAACGGGCACGAGCAGCAGGCGGCGAATGATAAATGTGGTCATTATCTACCTCAATCGAGATTGGGATTTTGTCATCCGGAGTGCCGCGAGCGGGCTCCCGGGAAGAACATCCGGGACGATTGGCTGATTTGCGATTTGCTTAACACACCGCAAATCGACCAATCGCCAATCGTGTCGGGGGCACTCAGCAGGACAAAATGCAGGGAGAAAGCGGGGGCCTGCCGCTAGGCGCCAGGCCCCCGCAAACAATCAATTCAATCAGTTTACTGCTTGTACATCTCGTAATAGTGGAAACCGGGGAAGAGCGGGTTGAGAACTTCGCCCATGACCCAGCGCTGGCGGAAACCGTGGCTGGTGGGCAGAACCAACGGCACACCCACGGCTTGGTCGTAGTACAACTGGTTGGCATCCTTGTAGATGACAGCGCGCTTGGCGGGATCAGTCTCGGTGACGCCCTTGCTCAGGATGGCATCGAACTGGGCGGTCAAATCCTTTGGCAGACCTGCACGGCCGCTGTAGGCGCCGCCGGAGCTGGTGTAAGGCTGGTACCAGTTGTGCGGGTCATGGATATCTTCCTGCCAGCCGGCTCTCATGATCGGGATCAGGTGCGCGCGCTGGGCAGCCAGGTAGGAAGCCCACGGCAGACCGAGGATTTCAACCTTAAACTTGGGGTTGACCTTGGCCAGGCTGCCGGCCAGGATTTCGGCCATAGTCTGGGCGGTTTGGTTACCCTGGTTATAGAGCATCTGGACGCGGAAGCCAGTATCCCACAGTGACTTGCCATCGGCACCCATGAGCGTGGAGGCCTTGAAGGCATCCGCGCACTTGGCCAGGTCGAAGGAATAGTGGGGGGTGTCGGCAAAGAAGCCGGGCATGCCAGGCAGCGGGAGCCCGGTGGCCTGGATGGCCTCACCCTTGTAGACATCGTTGATCAGAGTGTCAAAATCAAAGCAGTAAGCGAAAGCCTTACGGACGTTGAGATCAGCAAAGAAATCGGGAGTGATACCGTTGCCGTCCAGTTTGCCTGAACCGATGTATTGGTTGGGGCTCTTGGGATCGCTGGCGATCTTCCAGTTGAAATTGATCACATCCATAGCGATGGGTGGCTGGCCAAGATAAACACGCAAGGGCTTGTTGGCATCAGTCACTTCGCAGGGTTTGTAAGCGCCGGCGGCGGTGTCATAAGTGCACTTCTCACCCACCAGGGCATCCATCTGCGAGCGATTGGCGGCCGGCACGGTGGCGACATCGGCGTCACCGGCTGTCATCATGGCGAAGCGAGTGCCCCATTCGGGAACAGCCTTGGCAATGATGTGCTGGAGCTTGGGCGCGCCCTTGAAGTAGCCGGGGAAGGCATCCAAAGTGTACTGCTCCTGCTGCTTAAGGGAAGTCAGGGTGAAGGGGCCAGTACCGTTCTCGATCGCGGAGAAGGGATCATCAGCGGATACCACGCCGTAGAAGTTCTGCCAGGTGGCATCTGATCCATCCCAGCCTTTATTCGAAGCAACCCATTTCTTATCCATGACGGAGCCCCAGGTCTGGGCAATCGAGGGCAGGAAAGGCCCCCACGGTTGAGCCAGAGTCATGGTAACGGTACCGGCAGCATCATCAGCCACAATGGCCTTCATCACCATATCAGCGACGTCTTTGAGGATGGCCGGATCCACCTTGGGCATGGTTGTGCGATCATCCTGGAGCGCAGTTGGATCACCACCGTCAGCGGCACCCAGCATGCTGGTAATGGCTGTTTTGATCAAAGCCTTCTTGGCGGCTTCATCCTTGGCAGCGGCCAGACCCTTGACCAAATCATCAATAGCCTTTTTGTTGGGATCGGTTCCCAGGGTTTTGGCAGCATCGACTGCGTAACCAGCGGTCTTGGTATAAGCAGCGGCAAAATCTGTGAACAGCTTTGTATAAGCAGCGGCATCAAACTTGGTCACATCAACGGCCGCGACCAGGGTATCAGCCTGGGCATCCACCGCTTTGCTGACCTTTGCCGAAACCACAGCCGCCACATCCTGGTTGCCAACACCGAAGAACGGCTCGGCAAACAGCCACTGCGGCGAGGCGCTGCCGGACTGCAGCAGGCCGCGCTGGAAGGAATAAGCCACATCGCTGGCGGTCATCGCATCACCGTTGTGGAATTTAACACCGGGGTGCAGCTTGAAGGTGTAAGTCTTGCCATCCGGGGAGATGGTCCAGGAATCAGCCAACAGTGGCACAAATTTGGCTGCCTGCGACCCATCATAGAAGATCAGGGTGTCATAGACGTTCTGGATGATTTCGCCGGAGGCGGTATCATAGGCCAGAGCCGGATCCAGGGTGTCAATGCTGACATCAGAATCAGCATAAGTCAGGGTGGTTGTGTCCTTGGAGGCGATGGCCGGAGCCGGAGCCGTGGTGGGCGTTACTACAACCACCTGGGTTTGGATAATGGTCTGCGGGGCGGCGGCAGTCGCCGGAGCGCCACAGGCAGACAGCAGCATGCTCGCAACAATCAGCACGCTCATTACAACAAATAATTTACGCATCTTTCTTCTCCTCACGAATTAAGAATTTGGGAACGGTCAGGCTAGTCAATACCATAAAGTTACGTTGTAGTGAGAAACCACCTCCTTTTCGAAAATGATCGCTTGATTTATTTAACCAGATGACAGGCCACGAAGTGGCCTGGTGTAACCTCTCGTAATGGCGGCTGGTTCACATCGCATAAACCCTTCTGAGCGATGGGACAGCGCGTGCGGAAGCGGCAGCCGGAGGGCGGATTGGCCGGGGAAGGCACATCGCCTTCCAGAATGACACGCCGGCGTTTTTCTTCCATGATCGGGTCCGGGATCGGCACCGCTGAGAGCAAAGCCTGGGTGTACGGATGCAGCGGGCTTTGATACAACGTGGCACGGTCAGCCAGCTCCACAATAATGCCAAGATACATCACCGCCACGCGATCGCTGATGTGTTTGACCATAGAAAGATCATGAGCGATAAAGAGATAGGTCAGGCCGAATTGCTTCTGGAGGTCTTCCAACAGGTTGATAACCTGGGCCTGGATGGAGACATCCAGCGCCGAGATAGGCTCGTCGCAGACAATAAAATCGGGCTGCAGGGACAGCGCGCGGGCAATGCCGATACGCTGACGCTGTCCGCCCGAAAATTCGTGTGGGTAGCGGGTTGAAAAAGCGGGATTCAGGTTGACCTTTTCGAGCAGTTCGGCCACGCGCTTTTGAATTTCCAGCGCTGTGCCCGCGTTATGCACCATCATGGGTTCGCCGATGATATCGCCGACCGTCATACGCGGGTTCAGGCTGGCATACGGGTCCTGGAAGATCATCTGGATCTTCTTGCGCATGTGGCGCATATCCTCGCCCTTTAATTTCACCAGGTCAACGCCGCCGTAATGTACGCTGCCCGAAGTGGGCTTGTACAATTGCAAAATGGTGCGGCCGGTGGTGGATTTGCCACAGCCAGATTCTCCCACCAGGCCGAGCGTTTCACCTTTAAACACATCAAAGCTGATGCCATCCACAGCGCGCACCGCGCCCACCTGGCGCTGAATCACGCCCCGGTAAATGGGGAAATGCTTGACAAGATTTTCAACGCGCAACAGGACTTCCTTGTTATTTTCCATGCACAGCACCTTTAGCGCGCCTTTCCAGTTTTAACATCGACAAAGCAGGCAATGCGATGCTCTTCGCTGATATTCTCGAGGGGGGGATTTTCTTTCCAGCAGCGCTCCATGACCCACTTGCAGCGCGGTGCGAATGGGCAGGCAGTTGGCTTGTTTAACAGCACAGGCGGCATGCCTTCAATCGAGAACAGTCGCTGGCGCACAGTCTCATCGACACGCGGCAGGCTGCCGATCAAACCCACCGTATAGGGGTGGCTGATATTGGCATACAGCTCTTTGACCGGGGCTTCTTCAACAATAAAGCCGCCGTACATCACGATCACACGCTGCGCCAACCCGGCCACGATCCCCAGATCATGCGTGATCCAGATGATGGTCATGCCCAATTCATCGCGCAGGCGCTTGACCAGTTCAACGATCTGGGCCTGGATGGTGACATCCAGAGCAGTGGTGGGTTCATCAGCGATCAGAATTTGAGGGTTGCAGGAGAGCGCCATGGCGATCATCACGCGCTGGCGCATACCACCTGAGAATTGGTGAGGATAATCATTCAGGTGCTGTTTGGCATCCGAGATACCCACCATCTCAAGCAATTCAGCGGAACGAACCGCGGCCTGCTGCTTGTTCATGCCCAGATGCAGTTGCAGCGGTTCCATGAGCTGCTTGCCGATGGTCATGACCGGGTTGAGAGAGGTCATGGGATCCTGGAAAATCATGCCGATCTGCGCACCGCGCACATGGCGGATTTCCTCATCAGTCATTTTGAGCAGGTCTTGACCCCGGTAAAGCGCTTTCCCCGCTGTTACCTTTCCCGGAGGGTTTGGAATCAGGCGCAAGAAGGACAGCATCGTCACACTCTTGCCACAACCAGATTCACCCACAACACCCAGCGTCTCACCTTCTTTCAAACCAAAGGAGACGCCATTTACCGCATGGACAACTCCTTCGGGAGTGCGAAACTGAGTTTCCAGCCCTTGAACCTCGAGCAGCAATTCGGGCATCCGCGTAAATCCTTTGCTAAGTTGGTTTATTGGACGAATGTTTAAATAAAAAAAATACTTCCAACTAATGGTACTACAAAACCAAGTTTTAAGATTATACACTAATTCGATATACCGTCAATTCAAGCGATGCAACCACACAGGGCTTTCTTAAAGTCCAAACAATTGTCATCGCGAGGAGCATGCTCTCCGCGACGTGGCGATCTCCCCCACTAGGTAGAGATTGCCACGCCGCCAACATCGTCCCGATGCCCTTCGGGAAATGCAAAGGCGGCGGCTCGCAAGGACACCAGATCTATAGGTTCGTGTAAATCCCTTTCACAAACTTGACTTTAAGAAAACCCTGGGCGGGGTAATTCAGGCCTCTTGCTCAAAAACCGCTCATTTGATACACTCATTCAATGAGGTTGATTTTATCAAAAGAGTTGAAGTATGGATCATAAACCACATCACATTGGCACGCTTTCACCAGAAATGGCCCTGCTCGGACAGCTCTTTACTGCGCCAGGTCACGGCTATGATTTACACCGCACCGTCAACACGGATTTGGGGCAGGTCTGGCATCTCAGCCAGAGCCAGGCTTACTCTATATTAAAACGTCTCGAAGCACAAGGAGATATTTCTTCTGAGGAAATTCAGCAGGAAAAACTTCCCACGCTACAGATGCTCAGTCTGACAGCCCAGGGGCGCAAACGCTTTTTGGATTGGCTGGAGACACCCAGCGGCGGCAGCACGCGTGCCATCCGCATGGAGTTTTCTACGCGGTTGTATTTTCTCAGCATGTATATGCCTGAAAAACTGGCCGAAGCTTTTGAGCGGCAAAAGATTGAAGCAAAAAGTAACATAGAGCGGCTTGAAAAGGCTCGCGCGGAACTGCCAGAGGCTCAGATCTATAACCGGATGAGCCTGGATTTGCGTCTTAAGCAGTTGAACGCCGTGCTGGATTGGCTGGATGAGTATCTGCAATATTTCCGCTCATAAATAGCGTCAATTATTGCGCTGTTGCAACAGTGCGTAACGAGCAAGCATCAACAGACATGATACGCAAAGAATAAGCCATTTCTTTACCGACATGTGCCCTGTGGGATCGTTAAAAATCTCCATGTTCTGCGCTCTATGGTGAGATGCTCTTTTTGCAGTGGACTCTTTAATTTGACATTTTCCAGATCGAGCAACTTATCGGAAGGCGGGCAACTACCTTGCATAAAATTGTCCTATTTGTTATACTCACTGAATGAGCACTACTCAGTAAGTGAGCGCAAATCAAACGCAAACGCCATGGGTAAAAAAAGATGAGATTTCCGAACATGCTAGAAAAGAGCAACGCCAAAAGGAAATCTACCTCTTCCGGCTGGTTGAGCCAACGCTTTAATGGAACCTGGAAACTGCTGGCGCTTCCGCTTTTACTCTTTATCGTCATACCGCTTCTGGCGCTTTTTCTGCGCACCTCCTTTACCGACTTTTTTGCAACACTTAATCAGGCGCAGGTAGTTCAGGCTGTCAGCCTGAGCTTCTTTAGCTCCATTTCGGCAACCCTGATCACCTTGATCTTTGGAACGCCGGTGGCCTATCTTTTGGCTCAACGCCGCTTTCGCCTGCACCAGATTGTTGATACGATCATTGACCTCCCGACTGTTTTGCCTCCTTCCGTTGCGGGCGTGGCCTTGTTGATGGCCTTTGGGCGCAAAGGTCTTATGGGGCCTATGTTGGCAGCGATCGGAATCAACCTTCCGTTTACCTTTGCTGCTGTGGTACTTGCGCAAACTTTTGTCGCGGCACCGTTCTATGTTAAAGCCGCCGCCATTGGGTTTTCCGGAATAGACCTGGAATTGAAACAGGCTGCGGCCCTGGATGGCGCCAACCGCTGGCAAGTATTCCGTTACGTTACCCTGCCATTATCCTGGATGGCCTTATTAAGCGGCAGTGTTATGACCTGGGCGCGGGCTCTCGGCGAATTTGGGGCCACAATTCTTTTCGCCGGAAACTTCCAGGGGAAAACACAAACCATGCCATTGGCCATTTATGTTGGGTTTGAAACTGATTTGAATGTTGCCCTGACCCTTTCCATCATCCTGGTCTGTTTTTCCTTTCTGACCCTGATGGTTGTCAAGCACTTTTTGCACCACCGGCTGGACACCGACCCCGCGCCCGGTCCGCTCTAACCATTAATCTATCACATTCCATCGGGTGAGCGTTGCCCATCAAGGTAATTGCAAGTATCTGCATCTGCCTATCTATTTGTTTGCCCACATGCCAGATTTCTGGCGTGCATTTACAAAAATTCGGTAAGGAGAAAAGAATGAAGTCCAAATTACTGAGCCTCTTGTTATTGATTGTCCTGTTTACCAGTGCCTGTGCGCCGCAAGCTACGCCCGTTGCACCCACCACTGCGCCCGTTGCACCCACCACCGCGCCTGCGCCTGCCGGGTCCAAAACCCTGACTGTCCTGGCAGCCGCTTCCTTGACCGATTCATTCAAGGAAATGGGGAAATTGTTTGAAAGCAAAAACCCCGGCGTAACCGTCTCCTTCAGTTTTGCCGGTTCCCAACAGTTGGCCCAGCAACTGGATCAGGGCGCGCCCGCGGATGTCTTCGCCAGCGCCAGCAAGAAATACATGGATGCGGCCGTCACATCCAAACGTGTTAACCAGCCCGATGCTCAGAATTTCGTTAAGAATGTGCTGGCGGTCATCTTCCCCAAGGCCAACCCGGCTGGAATTACCAAGCTGCAAGACCTGGCCAAACCGGGCCTGAAGCTGGTGTTGGAAGATAAGTCCGTGCCGGCAGGCCAGTATTCGCTCGATTTTCTGGATAAGGCTGTCAAAGATCCCACCTTTGACCCGACCTTCAAAGATAGCGTTCTCAAGAACGTGGTTTCCAATGAAACCGATGTAAAAGCTGTTGTTTCCAAAGTCAGCCTCGGCGAAGCGGATGCAGGTATCGTCTACGTCACTGATTACAACGTGGCTACGGACAAACTTGGCAAACTGGCCATCCCGGACAGCCTCAACACCATCGCAACCTACCCCATTGCGCCCATCTCTGACAGCAAGAACCCCGACCTGGCCAAGGCCTTCGTGGCGCTGGTGATGTCAGCAGATGGACAGGCCATCATGGCAAAGTACGGATTTGTAACCGTCAGCAAATAACAAGCAAGCCGGGTTTGGCAATTCTGTAACGAACAAAGCTTGGAGCCTCCCGCTTCTAAAAGGGGAGGCTTTTGTATTCGCACTTTATCCGGGAAAAGCTGTTTATAACCAAAACTATCAAAACCTACCCTTTGAATGTTTTTATTGTAGCGTTACAATTGTGACAAGATTTATTAACAATAACAAATAATTGTAACTGCTCACCCGTGTCTTGGTTTGGGCATAAGCATACTGAACTTATGGGTACTTTCCATCACGATTTAATGCCCAAGTGAAATGTTAATCGCTGGCTTCCCTCGCAAGTG
>CAIWAX010000470.1 GCA_903910795.1 uncultured Anaerolineae bacterium | reverse complement strand
CCGCAACCAGGAAGCTGTTTTTGCCCAGTCCCAACAGCAGATGACCAGTAAAGATTGGACCAATCTAATGGGTTCCCTGGATACTTTACGCAAGACTGATCCAGCCTATAAAACCGCGATCGTGGACAGCATGTATTACACCGCGCTGCGTAACCGCGGCATGGATCAAATCCTCGGCACGGGCACTTATAAGACAACCAACCTGGAAGGCGGCATCTACGATTTAACGCTGGCCGAACGCTTTGGCCCGTTGGACGGGCAGGCGGATGGGCTGCGTAGTTTTGCCCGGATGTATATCACCGCGGCTTCTTTCTGGAGCGTGGACTGGCCCAGGGCAGTGGATTATTTCAGGCAGGTGGTTCAATTCGCCCCCAACTTGCGGGATTCTTCCAATGTGACCGCCAGCCAGCGACTTTACCAGGCGCTTTTACAATACGGTGACCAAATTGCCGGCGTAGGTGGAAAATCGAAAGACCAGTGCAAGGCGCTCGATTTATGGAAAGAAGCCAGCGGTATTCAGGCATTAAATAATGACTATCAATACAAATATGATCAGTTGGACAATACCTGTAACCCTATAACGCCAACGCCAAATTCCCCCACTCCATAAACTCTTCCAAAACAAAAAATCCCGGCATGGCCGGGATTTTTTGTTTTGGCTCGATTACGAGCAATATCTTAATCATGATTAGAAGGATTGATGGATTTACAGGATTACACCTCGCATGTTCTTCGCGAGGATGGGTTTCTGCCAAAAAGCACCTACCCCGAGAGCAGTTACCGTTTTTTTATAACTTGATCGGCTGCTGGACCAGGCTGCCGGTCAGATCGTATGCCATGGCTCCGCTGATGCGAACGGGGACGATCGAGCCAATTTCAGCCTTCCCTTCAGCCAGGACAAGACCGTCAATCTCGGGCGCATCGCGGTAAGAGCGGCCGATGGTCAGGCCCCTGTCAAAGCCCTCCACCAGAACATCCAACGTTTTGCCGACATACGACTGGTTAATTTGCAGGGAAATATTTTGCTGGGCGGCCATCAAGCGTTCCCAGCGCTCCTGCTTTACTTCGGCAGGGACCGGGTCGCCGAGCGGCTCGCTGGTCGTTCCGGGCTCAAAGGAGAATTTAAAGGCGCCCACCCGGTCAAAGCGAATTTCCTGGATAAAATCCATCAAGGTCTGAAATTCAAGCTCGGTTTCGCCCGGATAGCCCACGATAAAAGTCGTCCGGATGGCGAGGTTCGGGATATTGGCGCGCATTTTTGCCAGAGTGCGGTGAACCCAGTCGATGTTGGCGGGGCGCCGCATGCGCGCCAGCATGTCGGGGTGGGCATGTTGCAGCGGTATATCCAGATAGGGCAAGATCTGTTTGCGGCTTGCCATCACTTCGATCATGCGGTCGGTCACATAACCGGGGTAGGAGTACATGACGCGAACCCAATCCATCTCAGGGACTTCGTCCGTGATGGCTTCGAGCAAATCGGCCAGACCTTCTTTCATGCCAAGATCGTGACCATAATCGGTGGTATCCTGCGCGATCAGGATCAATTCGCGCACGCCTAGCCCGTGAAGTTCACGGGTCTCATCTATAATGGTTCTTAGCGGCCGGCTGACCATCGTGCCTTTGATTAGCGGAATGGCGCAAAATGCGCAGGGGCGCCGGCAGCCATCCGCGACTTTCAAGTACGCGCTGGCCCCGGCCACACTGGCGCGAATGGCGCCCTGTTCATCTATGCCAACCGTTGGAGCCTCTGGCAGATGATACAAAGGTTCTGGATGCGGCGTGGAGCGCAGCTTTTCGGTCACCTGCAGGATATCCATCCAGCGGCGGGTCCCGATAATTCCGTCAATACCGGGAACCTGCCTGGCGACTTCGACCCCGTAGCGTTGAGTCAGGCAGCCTGCGGCGATCAGCAGTTGATCGGCGCGTTTATGTGAAGCCAGCTCCTTGAGTGTGGTGAGCGACTCTTCTTTGGCTGGCCCGATAAAACCGCAGGTATTAACGATCAGAACCCCGGCTTTTTTGGGGCTCTCCACCAGCTTATAACCGCCTTCCAGCAGTAATTGCGCCATGGAGTCTGAATCCACAGTGTTTTTGGCGCAGCCCAGTGAAACCATGTGAAATGTTTTTTTGACCATCCGTTATTTTTCCTTTGGAAATGTGATTCGTACCGATAAAAGTGAATTTCTGATGTTATGGCACAGGTGTTGTCGTGAGGGTTGGTTTGCGCGTTGGTGTAAATTCTTTTGTGGGCGATGGCCTGATGGTGCGGGTGGGCGTTGGCGTGATGGTAGGCGTGCTACTGGGGGTGGGTGTGGGTGTTTCCACGCCGTTCACAGTGTAAATCCGGTAAACAACTTCGCCGAGATTTCCCATGACACCCAGGTCGCTCTGGTTGAAGATGATTCGAACGGCGCTGCCTGAACCGGTCAATACTTCAATCCGGCTGCTGCCTTCAAAAGTCAGCGCGGCGCCGGAGGAGACGCGCCCATCCTGTTTCACTTCACCATCCACGCTGACCCGTAAAAGGGTGCGTTCCAAAATTTCCACTGTAACCTGGACGGCCGAGGAAGTTGTCGGCCCCGAGGTGACATTTGATCCGGGGGTAGGCAGGGCGGGATCCCTGGTTGGCAGCGCAGTGGAATCGTCGATGATGGTTTTGGAGATGTTGTCTGCTGAAGTGGGTGTAACGATGGATGTGGCGAGAAGAACATCTGATATGGATGGACCCTGCGTGGGGTTGGTTGGTGAAGATGTGCCTGTGAAAATCCGCTGTGCTCCCCAAATGCTCAACCCTAACAGGATCAGAATCATGCTTCCGCCAAAGATCAAATCCGGGCTAAAGAAGCCGCGCAGCCAGCCAGGCAGAGCAATCTTTTTCTCATGTGCCCTGCGGGTTTGTTTTGGAGACTTTATCGGATCGGCCTGCCGCATTTCCAACCGGCGAGCCTGAATTGCATCGGCATAACGCAGCAGAATAATATCCGGGTCAAGATCGAGAAAGCTGGCGTAAGCGCTCAACGTTCCGCGCAGTTGCACGGGAGATGCTAATTTGTCAAACTCACCGGCCTCGATCATTTCCAGATTGTGTCTGCGAACGTGCGTGTGACGTTCAACTTCTTCGAGGGTCAGGCTGATGAGTTCACGGCGGATGCGTAAAATGGAACCAATTTCAGCAAAAATGTGCTGTGAAGACCCGGGGATCAGGTCAGCGGGCGCCAGTTCGATCTCCGCGGGAGGGGTGTATTTTGATGGTTCTGGTTTTGCGATACTGAACTTATGGGTACTTTCCACTGGTTCTGGCGCGGGTTTGCGAATCGGCGCCGGGGGGGCTGGCTGAACAATTTGGGGCTGAACCGGGTGGGGGGCGTCTGGCGTTGTGTCGGTTCGCAGTTGTTCAACCAATTGATCTGCGTCGAGCTTGAGATATTCAGCGTAGGAACGTAAGAAACCGCGCGCTTGTGCATGGGAAGGCAGGGCTGTGAAATCATCGGTTTCCATGGCCTGCAGGTAATAAGAGCGCACCTGAATCGCCTGTACAACCTGTTTGATCGTCAGCTTTTTTGCTTCGCGTGCCTGTTTTAGTTGTTCGCCGATTGTCAACATAATTTTTCCTGCCCGTGTGTCGTGAATGTGCAGGAGTTTTGGCTGCGATTAAGAAAACATCACCGATCTATTGCCCCTGAATGGGTATAAATCGGTGATGCGTCAGGTACCCTGGGGGAAAACTAGGCAGCGGTTGCGGGTGCGACGGCTTCCGCAGCTTTGGCGGCGGCGCGAGCTTTTTCTTCGACCGGATTGGTTTCACCTTCACGGAAGGCAACCACCTTGATCTCGGGAATCAGATCCATCGTCAAACGGACATGCGCCTTGTGTTCGCCGAGTACGCGAATGGGCTGCAGATCAATCTGCTGGCGTTTGACTTCCACGCCGGTTTTGGCTTTAATGGCGGTGGCGACATCCTGAGCCGTGATGGAACCGTATAATTTGCCGGTCTCACCCGCTTTGACGCCAAATCCAAGCGCCAGGCCGTTGATGACTTCGGCAACAGAACTCATTTCATTGTTCAGGACAGCGCGTTTCTTGGTGGCTTCAGTGCGGATCTTTTCCGATTGTTTTAGCGCGCCCGGGGTGGCAAGCAAAGCCATGCCCTGGGGCAGAAGGAAGTTACGGCCAAAACCATCCGCAACTTTTTTGACATCGCCTGCGCGACCCAGCTTGTAAACGTCTTTCAGAAGTAATACTTTCATGATACTTTAAGCCCTTTCTGGCATAAAAAAACCTGCGTTTGGCGCAGAGGGATTGGAGCGAAGGGTACGTCACTCCATGGAGAACAATTTTACCAGATGGCCGGTATTGAGTCAAATGAAAACTTGCGTGTGTTAGCAATTCCAAATCTAAATTTGTAACTACTTTGACAATGTCACATTTTCGCATAGCTGTCATTGCGAATACTATGACTTTGTCAAGCCAAAACCAAAGGGTTGACGCTGACATAGTTGGGTATGAAAGGTTTTTGAGAAACTAAAACTGCGCAAGCAATCTTGAGTAATTTGTTT
>CAIWAX010000469.1 GCA_903910795.1 uncultured Anaerolineae bacterium | reverse complement strand
TATAAATCGGCTAAAATACCGCTATTCCAATTTAAAGAGACCGCTGCCATGCGCTTCTTATCCTTATTTATCCTCGGCTGCTTTGTTCAAGCCAGCTATGCAGCCGCAATTCCGGACAATCTGGAGCCGCTCGCGCCCCCTCCCCCGTTTACAGCCGAGCCAGAAGCCACAACCGATGATGCTGAAATCACCATCATTAAACAAACCGAATTGACAGTTGAAGAGTTTCGCTCCGGCGGTAAAATTTATATGATTAAGGTCACGCCCAAACTCGGCGCATCTTACTATCTGATCGCTGAGAGTGGCGATGGTAAGTTTGCACGCCAGGAGAGTCTGGATTCTGGATTTCGCCCGCCCAAATGGATTATTCACAAGTTCTAACGTATGTCTGTTTACACTACTGTTTCAAAAGATGAGCTGACCGCCTGGCTAGGTGATTATTCATTAGGAAAATTGCTCGAACTGCAAGGCATCGCATCGGGCATCGAAAATACCAATTATTTTGTCACTACCAGCACAGGTCGTTTCGTACTGACTTTATTCGAAAAACTCAGTTTTGAAGAACTCCCTTTTCACATGAATTTGATGGCACATCTAGCGCGACACGGCATTCCCTGCCCCGCACCGATGGCGAATCGTTATGATCAATTTTTAAAAGTACTTAACGACAAGCCCGCCTGCATCGTCAGCCGCTTAAATGGTAAATCCACGACCACGCCGACGTTAGTGCAATGTTATGCCATGGGCGAAATGCTGGCTCAGATGCATACTGCGGGTCAGAGTTTTTCGCACAACATGCCCAATCCAAGAGGCAAGCTCTGGCGCGCTGCGACATCCCTTCAAGTAAGGCCTTTTCTGGAGGAAAATCAACAAGAACTTCTGGATACAGAAGTGGCACTCCATGCAAAGAGCGCTCAATTATGTCTGCCCACAGGACTCATACACGCCGACTTATTTCGTGACAATGTGTTACTCGAGGATAACCGTATCGGAGGGCTGATTGATTTTTATTTTGCCTGCACCGACTTACTGCTATATGACGTGGCCATTACCGTGAATGATTGGTGCATGAATACAGATGGCACTCTTGACATCCCGCGCACCCAAATATTTTTACGCGCTTATCATGCCGTTCGCCCGTTCAACGAAATCGAACATAAATCATGGCAACAAATGTTACGTCTGGCCGCACTACGTTTTTGGCTTTCACGCTTATTTGATTTACATTTGCCACGGGAAGGCGAATTGATACACGCACATGACCCTCGTCATTTTGAGCGCATTCTACAAAACCATATCGCTACGACACATGTCGTCTGGCTATAAGCGAGGTTTAAATGGAAATCAGAAAAATGCATCCCGCTCGTGGCTGGACATGGATAAAACAAGGCAGCCAACTCATACTGCGCAAACCATTACAAGCCATCAGCCTCGCCTTGACCGCCGCATTGATTTTATTTTTTGCGCTACGACTACCGGCGATAGGCCCCCTGGTGGCAGTTTTATTCATGCCTTTATTGATGACCGGATATATGCGCGTTTGTCGCGCACTGGAAGAGGATGAAGAAGTTGTGTTAATACAGCTGTTCGCGGGATTTCAACAGCATACGGCGCGCTTAATTTCACTGGGGGGGTTATTTTTGCTGGGACTTCTGCTCGCATCAATGCTCATGATGTTAGTCGGCGGCGAACCCTTAAGTAAACTATTGGAAGCATATCAATCCAACAGTAATCCGCAACTATTGATGGATGCGATGCTTGCTTCAGGATCCGGGGTATCACTCAGCCTGATGCTGGGTTTTGCACTGGTATGCTTATTGATGATGGCCGTCCAGTACGCACCTATGCTAGTGTATTTTAATGAAATTACGCCTTTGGCAGCCTTGCGCGCCAGTCTGTCAGGCTCATTGCGCAATCTGATTCCCTATACCGTTTACAGCCTGCTAATTCAGTTCATCGGCATAGCGCTGAGCATAGTGCCTTTCGGGATTGGCCTTATCGTACTACTACCACTGGGTCTGACCTCTTTATATGTCAGCTACCGCAACATTTTCCCACTCGAGGATGAGTTAACGCCCTCCACTCCCTGAAATTGACTCGCCCCAGTTAACTTTCGAGACCCGTTAGCTCTTTTACCAGCCAAGCAGAGATTTCAGATGATTTATGGGTAAGACGGGATCTTGGTCTGGTTTTGGCTTTATAAAACCTTCCGGCGTATTGAATGCTTCGAAC
>CAIWAX010000468.1 GCA_903910795.1 uncultured Anaerolineae bacterium | reverse complement strand
TTTCCTGCGCAGATCGGCGAAATATACTAATAAGTCTTTTCGCAATTCTGCGCTGCGTTTATACAGGTTTGTTCGCACTACAACGCGCTGATCTGTCAGTTCTACCAGGCCGTCATATAGTTTCTGACTGTCAAAATCCTCGTTAATGTTGATGGAGTATTTCTCCATGTTCAGATATTCCACCAGTTCATGTACCTTGACATCATAAATAAGACCATAAAACGGCGTGCCAATAATGGATGCAATCACCAGGGTATGCAAGCGTTCTGCCACAACAATGTTACACCCGGCGATAATTTCGGCAGCTTCCGCGGTTGTCTGTGGGTTATTGTAGACCATCTCAATTTCGGGAATCCGTTCGTGGAAAGCTTTCAGCACAGAAAAGTCATCATTTTTCTTAAACCGGCTCTGCATTGGCAGGGCCTGGAGCACTATTTTTTGGCGCTGGTTCATCAAGCGCAGACTTTCGGCCAGGCGGGAGAGAAATCCTTCCCAGGCGGATCGATTTTCAATGTCGTAGTTCAAATTCAGCGCAACTTGTAATGTTTCTGAAGAATTTTCAATGACATTTTTGGGGAGTAAGTCTTCAGGAGAATTGGCGAACACTGCATCTGAAACGCGCAGAACTTTGGAAGCGGGAATCCCCAACTTCAAACAGATATCCAGCGAATTCTGATCCCTTACTGAAATGTAATCTACTTGTTGAATAATCCAGCGCGCCAGGGTTTCGCCCATGGGTGACTTAATGGGTCCAACGCCTATATTGCTCATTACCACCCGCTTGCGTAAGATCAACTTCGCAAATGTGACGGTCGTCAGAATCATCCAGAGTGTTATAAACCGATTCCGCCCCACACTGGCGTAAAGTTCCTTGATAATGCTCCCCCCGCCAAAAAAGACCAGGTCACAAGTCAGGATGAGCCAAACGAAGCGCAGTTGCTCACGTGTTGTGTGGAAGGCTTCCACATCGAACTGGGAATGCACGGCTTCGCGCGTATATTCCGGATCGTAAGAGTTGACCGCGTAATGATTCTCTTTGCCAAGCTGCCTTAAAAACGTCTCCAGCAAAAGCTCGTCACCAATATTGTATTGTCCGTGGGTACCGAGGAAGACGATTTTCATGGCAAGCCAATTGGCATCCTTTGGTGTTGGATTTCTTAACGATCGAACAGGTAAGAAACTATTAAGTCCACTTTAGAAAAAGCTTAAAATATACCTTTACCTTCCTCATTATTATAAACTCGAAGTTATAGAAAGGGGGGCAGAGTATGCGTTATCTTGCCTTTTTTTATACAATCGAAAGGATAATGTAAGGTATTGCGGAGCTGTTTGGATGCCGTTCATTAAAATACAAAGCGCAGATAATGGTAAAATGGATTTTATAAATAAACTAAGCTAATTTTCATAATTCTGGCGATTAGATAAAAAGATTAGATAAAAAGTTGTAGCTATTTCTGGGTGTACCCGGTTATCTGGAGTTATTTTTCGATAATGATAGATCCGGTCAAACCTTCTTTTACATGTGAAGGAAGTCTGGCCGGGGATGCAGAGAGAATTGCAATAAATTTTTGGTTGTTTTAATTAAGAAAATCCTGGCAGATAAATCGCCTTGGGAGTGTGCAATGATACCCAATTTGATCAAGCGGATCACACAAAGTACAGGCTCTGGTTTGTTGCGTGGAAGTGCCTTCTTTTTTATCAGCACAACCATTGTTAATGTAGGCAACTACCTCATGAACCTGATCCTGGGGCGTTACCTTGGGCCTGCCGCTTTTGCCGATGTCAGCTTGATGGTCACGTTGATGCTGGTTGTTTCTTTTGTAACTGCCATGCTCGGTTTGGTGACATCCAAATTTACGGCGATGTTTGCCGCGGTAAATGACCTTTCCCGCGTGACAGGCTTGCGACTCTGGTTGGGACGCAGGGCCTGGTGGGTTGGCGTTGCCATGATGTTGTTCCTGGGTCTGGGTTCACCTTTATTGCAGAAGTTTTTTAATACGGTTTCCTTCTGGCCGTTTGTCATCCTGGCGGTGGGCATGCCTATGTATATGTCCCAGGCGGTGGACCGCGGGGTTCTTCAGGGCCAAACCCGCTTTGGGTTGCTGGCGATAAGTTATCAGGCTGAAATGTGGGTGAGATTTGTTGTCGCAATCTCACTTGTACTGCTTGGCTTTGCGGTAAACGGCGCTGTGGCTGGCTTGACGTTATCTTTTATCGCTACCTGGATGGTTGCGAGCCGCGCTCGAATTGGTTTGCCGAAGGAAGGCAGCCTCACCCAGAAGGAGAGACAGGATACCATCGCGTTTGTTGTTCCTGCCAGCGCCGCCCTGCTGGCCCAAATCCTGATCAATAACAGTGATATTCTGATCGTCAAACATTTCTTTCCTTCTGCAGCAGCCGGACAGTACGCGGCTCTGGCATTGATTGGCCGGGTTGTGTTCTTCGCCACCTGGTCAGTAGTGACTACGCTCTTCCCGATTGTCGCGCAGAAACATCAACTCGGAGAACCTCACCATCACTTATTGTTTGTTTCCCTGGGAATTGTGGCGGTAATTTCCACCGCATTCGTTCTGCTTACCTTGATCGCCCCGGTTTTTATCGCCCAGGTCTTGTTTGGCAGTGCATACGTTTCAATCGCTCCGCTTTTGGCTGCTTACGCAATTGCCACCGCGTTATATTCCATGGCGAATGTTGTCATCAATTACAGGTTATCCATCGGCAGCAGCGGTGGCAGCGCCATGGCGGTTGCCGCCGGGGTTGCCCAGGTGATCGGTTTGTGGGTATTCCATTCAACCTTACAGGAAGTTGTCTACGTCCAGATTTATATTATGGCGGTACTGGTGGTTGCTTTACTGGTCTGGGATCTCTGGCTTTCAAGACCTTCCCATCTGGTCGCGGCATGATCTAAATCGAAAATAACTGCATTGATATTTCAGATCCTTATCTTGATCTGGTAAAGAGGAAGCCTTGTGGAACTGGATAGTCAAATTCAAATCAAATAATACGTACCCTGTGGGGCGATTTTGGCTGTTTGCCCTGGGAATTGGCGTTGTGCTGTTCTTGATGTGGCAGAATGTACACGCTAACGCGGGAGTCGCGGGTTTCCCTGCCCAATTACAAGTTGACCAGGTGGTGCCCTCCCTGATTGCCAGCGAAGCTGAACACGCCAGCGGAGCTTATGTTCCGGGTGTTGGCGTTGTGTTCATCATGGATTTGATCAGGGGCCCAAACTCCACGAAAAACAGGATGCCGGCTTACGGCGTCCGGGATTGGGCGATTTACTTGATGCAGACTTTCGGCCCACAGCTCTCGGCTGTGCCGCCAACCGAAACCGTTGCCTTCTCAATCGAGTACTACGATTATAGTAATTTTTCCTACCACCAATTTGTTTTGACCAGCAAAGCGGCGGATGTAGCCGACCCCACGAAATACACCATCTGGTTGGATGGTAAGCCATTTGCCCAGGCAGTGCCGCCGGAGCCGACCAATACTCCTCAGGTAAAAACACCGCCCGCCGGCCAAAAAACCACGCCATCTGCTGCTTCCACCCCGGCTGCGCCCAATAAAACTGCGGGCGCGCCAACTGTGGTTGGCTTTAATGTTGTTACCGCCACGCCTGCTGTCAATAAAAGTAAGACACCAGTTGGCGCAGCGACCAAGACCGGCAACCCAACAGGCGCAGCGACCAAGGCTGGCAACCCAACAAGCGCAGCGACCAAGGCAATTAACCCAACCGGTGTTGGATCTACCATCATTGCGCCAACTTCTGGAACGACTGCCTCGATTGATATTACCCAGCCCACCGTGGTTACTTTTAACCTGGCTGATACAGCGACCGGGAATGAGTGGAAACCGCTGAATGGCCAGTGGGCCATTGACGCGACCGGGTATTCTCAGAATATGCCCGGTTTTTTTGATTTGGTCACTTTTTATACCCGATCAATTTCTGGAAATTATAATTTCGAAGCGGATATGCAATTTGTTTCTGGACAGATGGGCGGCGGGCTTGTATTTAATTCTCCATCTGACACCAGTAAAAGCGGTTCTCAGATGGTCAGTTACACGGGTTCTGGAAAATATATGCAATGGGGTTATTTTGACGACAACGGCATTTTTCAATTTCAGGACGGCTCTCCCACTCTCGATGGATCGGATGGAAAAAACCATCATTTACAGGTACGTGTTCGAGGAACCCAGTACAGCGTTTTATTGGATGGAGTCAGTTTGGGAAAAAGCACTCCTTTATGGCACCCGAACGGTGGTTATGTAGGATTGCTCGCTTCAATGTCGCAAGTTGTGTTTAACAATGCAAAACTGGAGCAATTAGGACCATGATAGAGCCTCAAGTAGAAATAAGCGATCCTATAGATGTAAAACCGAATAAAGACGCTGGCATCATTATTTTTCTCGGTATGCGGTTTGAAAAGCAAGCCTTACAAACGGTAGGTTTGACTTTTCTTGTTTCACGTCTGATGATCTTCTTTATTATTTATATTTCCTCGATTATTTTCGCGATGCAGCCCGGCCCATTTTTATATGCCGATCCAAATAATATCATCCTGGATGGATTGATCCGCGATGACAGTTGGTGGTATCAAAATATTGCGACCCAGGGTTATAACATGGGCGATATTGCCACGCACGCCCAGGGGAACGTAGCCTTTTTCCCGCTCTATCCGGTGGCAGTCAAAGTGTTTGCCGCGATGACCGGTAATGTGTTTCTCTCAGGGGTGTTGGTTTCAAATATCGCTTTTTTTGTCACGTTATGGTACTTGTACGCGCTGACACGTTTGGAATTTGGAACAGAAACGGCAGAGCGGGCCATTTTCTATCTCGCCGCGGCTCCCGCAACGGTCTTTTTTTCGGCCATGTATACCGAAAGCCTGTTTATGTCGTTTGTCGCGGCAACTTTTTATTACGCCCGTTTGAAGAATTGGGATCGCGCGGCTCTGCTGGGCGCACTGGCGGCCGCCACGCGTAATACAGGCATATTGATGGCGGCGGTGATCGCTCTGGAAGGTTTGCACCAGCAGGGCTTCCGGTTTTTTCCAACAACCTGGAACCGGTCGGCGCTGATCGAACATTTGAAAAAACAAATTCGCCCGATCCTGAAAAGCTGGCCAAGTTTACTGGCGGCGGTGTTTGCCTGCCTGGGTCTGGTCGCCTATATGACCTACCTTACGAATGCCTTTGGCGACCCACTCGCGTTTATTCATGTGGAGGCAACCTGGGGACGCTCAACCTCGCCGGGCGCTATTACTGGTTTATTTCAAAGTATCAAGACAGGTTTGAATATCGGCTCAAACATTTGGGCCGGGCAAATCGATGTCAATAATCTGTTAAACTTGATCAATTTAATCGTCTTTACATTCCTGGTGGGCGCTGTAGCGATCAAAATGCGGCCAACTTTTTCGTGGTTTTCGGTGATTACTTTCCTGATCCCTCTCAGCACTGGCACGAATGGCAGTATGACGCGCTATGTACTGATGCAGCTACCCTGTTTTATGCTGTTGGCCTATTACGGCCGCCGTCCCTGGGTGGATCGTCTTATCCTGGCTATTTTCCTGCCGATGTCGGCTTTTACGGCCATCATTTTTTCGCATTGGGTTTTCGCCGGATAAACTTAACCAGGGCAGCGATCCACCTGGTTGCCAGTAACTTATGGAAACTACCCATAAGTTTAGTATGGAAAGTGCCCACCCACTGGGCAAATGTAAGTTCAGTATGGAAAGTACCCACCCACTGGGCAAATGCAAGTTTAGTATAGAGTTTGCGCCTGTAAATCTGGAAGCCCAACCAGCCAAGAACGGAAAGGCTGATGACAACTGTCAGCCAGAAAGGTTTGAAAAACCTGGCCCAGATGGGCAGCCGGGTAACGTCCAGCGCTGCATCGGGCGCCAGCAGCTTGGCGGCGGGTTTGAGCGTGCCATCTGCCCGCACCACGCCCAGATATTTTTGCGGGCCGGTTTGCCAGGGATAACGGCCGGCCACTGTGGCCGGAACATTCGTAAAGTCATACAATGTCCACGCCAGGGCTCCATTCACGTTGGCTGAGCGTGTTGCGTTTAAAATATCAGCGTAATACTCTGCCTGTTCAAATTCGCTGTGCCCGTTCGGAAAAAATGGGCTGTTCCAGGTTGGCAATCCGAATTCTGTGACCATTATTGGACGGTTGGCTGCCGCGGAGTTTAGGGTGGTTAATTGCGCGGGTAGCGTGGCGGCTGGGGCATAAAAATGAAAAGATACGAAATCCACACTGTTGATCAGCACCAGCGCGGCGGCTGGAGTTGACCACCCAATCGTCAGGGGGTGGTGTGGATCGAGAGAACGGGCCACCTGAGCGGTATGTCTGAGCCAATTATTCACATTGTCAAACCCGGCCGCGCTATAGTCACGGTCTGGCTCATTTTTTAAATCCCAGGCCAGGATGGTTGGGTTGTCGCGAAAACGGGTCAGCAATGCTTCCAACTGTCTGTCAGCCGATGACCACAGCCAGGGACTGTAGTCTGTGCGGAAGTCAAACAGCGTAACGATGACCCGCAAGCCATGATTGTTCGCCCGCCCCAGCAAATCCTCAAGTTTATCCAATACAAGTGGGTCTGGTTTTGATCCGCCGAATTGATCGAATGGAACAAAAATGCGGATGGTATTCAATCCCAGCGATTGGATCAGCTTGAAATCCTGATCGGTAGTGGCTGCCGTATATTTGGGCCAGAACAAATCCCAGGGGGTTGACTGCGGGTAATAATTAATGCCCGTCGCAATAAAAGGCTGCCCATCCAGTACGAGGTGATTCCCTTCAATTCCTACGAAACCTGGCGCGGTTTGCAGGGCCACCAGGGAAGCCTCCGGATTTGGCTGCGTACCTGTCCGCACCAGGTGGCGGATACGCCAGTATCCATCTTCCAGAAACATGACTACATCGTAACTGGCCTGGTTTTCGCCTGAATAAATAAGCGCGTTCTTTGAGTCTTGAATGGTTTCCATGACCAGGGCGTTTTGATCGGTCAACGAAACGATTGAGCCATCGGCTGAATAAAAATGCAACTGTAAATTATGGGCATTATCCACCTGGGTGACTTTCCAGCCCGCAGGGTAAATATTGTTGGCAGCGCTCTGCTTAATGGATTCATCCAGATCGGCCAGCGCCGGTCCGGAAAAATAGGTTGTCAATCCATAAGGTTTTCTTTGGGTGTAGGATAGATTCCACTGCAGCCAGGCGCGCAGATAGGAAGATTCGATTTGAACGCGCGTAAACGGTTCCATCTGCCGGCCGGTGTCCGGGTCATCGGGCAGCCATTGCCAGCGGACGGTTAGATCGGAAGGCAGCGCCGGTATGTTATGCAACGCTGATGAAACATCAGCGCCTTGCTGAAAGTAGCTGATCAGCCCCGTGATACCAAGCAGCAGCCAATAAGACAGCAAAGTTCCAATTGCGAAGATCGCTGCCCATAACAACAACTTGAGGAGGTTTTTTGACATTCAGTGCCTCAAGGGATGCTCACCTGTGTGGCGCCGTGCCCGCTGCCCGCCCAGGCTTCAAGGGGGTAATTCCCGGCAACCAGAGAGGCCAGGCGCAGCTCTGACTGGGCATGACCGTCACTGGTAACGGCCGAAAGCCATTGATATTGCCCGGTTTGATCTGTCAGTCGGAACAGCACGACCGTGCCATCTGGGACATATTGTCCCAGCGGCCCCAGCAGCGGCCCGGCCTGCAGGATGATGGATTGATTGAGGGCATCAATGGCGGCTGTCACCGGGAAGGTGCCCACCGAAGGCCCGGGGGTAAAGCCAATCTGGATGTGCGGGCTGTCAACCCCGTAAAGCGATGCCCAGATGTTCAGCACTTCAGGCTGATCGGCAGCCTGCAAGGGCGTTTCTGCCACGCCGCCGATGGTAAAGGCCGGGATGACTCGCCGGTCTCCCAGCGATGATTCAACCAGGAAAGTCACCAGCGTTCCATCGGGGATGACATTGTCGAATTTATCCTTCAATATGCTGGTGCGGACTGGGATCAATTGCCGGCCATCCGCCGGTAATTGATCTGGTGGTGCGCTGATGGTGAAATTAACCGGCCAGCCCGGAATCTCGTTAAGATCTCCTTCCGGGCCATGCGCGGCACTTTGCGCATCCCCGGCCTGAATTGAGATGAGCGTTCTGCCTGCCTGGGTGCCGCTGAATACTTTCATCCAGCCCAGGGCGTGGGTTACCAGTACCTGTTTCTGTTCGAGGTGAGCGCCGGGGTGTAAGGCTTGAATTGTCATTTGCGTTCCATCTGCAACCGGATTTCCGAATTCATCGAATGGGACGCCTACTACCATGCTCCAGTGCGCGCCGTCCGCGATAATAGAGCGCCCACCGATCAATGGCGTAACCGGTTCCACCGCATTTCCTGGTTGCAGGACGATCTCAGCGCTGCCTCTGGCATTACCAGAGGTGGCAATCAGTGTGATCTGGCCTGACTGTTGGGTGTCTTTGGATGTGAAGGCGTAATGAGCCGACCCGGAGCGTATAACCCCCGGGTAAATTTTGGGGCCGTAGCTGGTCAGCGCAATCAGGTTGATGGCGGTGCCGTCCGGCGCGCTCAGCGGGCCGATATCCACGGAAAAGCTGTCGCCCACCCGCGCAGTGGCCGGGGCGGAAATGGGTAGGTTGCCGCTCAGCGCAGCCACGGGGTTAGTAGTGGCGGCTGTTTTTGGGGCGCAGGCACCCAGCAACAGGAAAATGGAAAGAATACAGAATGTCTTAACCATGTTTAGAAGGATTGAAGGATGTTCAGTATGGAAAGTACCCATAAGTTCAGTATGGAAAGGACCCATAAGTTCAGTATGGAAAGTACCCATAAG
>CAIWAX010000467.1 GCA_903910795.1 uncultured Anaerolineae bacterium | reverse complement strand
GAGCGTGCCGCCCAGGTCATTGGTGAACCAGGAGGTTAGCGGCTGGCGGCGGTAAAACTCGCGGAGGCGGTAGGCGGCGGTTTCGAGAGCCTGGCGTTCGGGGGCGGGCAGGGCTTCCATCGCGGCCTGCAGGTCTTCGGCCGGGACGCGCAGCGGCGCAGCCTGTGGGAAGCCGTCCAGCTTGCCGCTCCATTCGCGCAGGGCGGCGTCGCCACGCTTGCGGATATCGCGCAGGATGCGTTTGACGGCTTCCTCGGCATCAATTTTTTCTCCGAATGTGATTTCCAGGCGCTCCAAAATGGCTGGCGGCACTTTTGTCTCATCGGGCGGGATGCGCTTGAGCAGGCGCTGTTTGGCGGTTTCGACATTGTAAATGCTGATCATGTGGTTCTCCATTGCGGTTTGTTTATATGGTGGGTAGATTTTATCAGAAAAGGAAAGGTGGGTTCTTACCTGTCTGGATGAGTTTTTTACAAAACAACCCTGGGGTATACCTGTTTCCAATCGGAAGGATATTGACATTTAGATATGACAGTGTTATTATACTAATGCGACTATGAAGGATCGCGAAACCATGAACGAGTACTCCATCCAGGAATTGTCCGATCTGACCGGTACCCCGCGCCGGACGATCCATTTCTACGTCCAGCAGGGTGTACTGCCGCCGCCCGAAGGCTTTGGCGTTGGTACGCGTTATTTTGAAGTCCACTTGCTCCGCCTTCGGCTCATCCCGCTGCTAAAGCGCGAAGGTTTGAAGCTCGATGCGATCCGCGAGCGGCTCAAGGATCGGGAGGAAAGCGCTCTGCGCGTGTTATATGAGCAGATTGACCGGCCGATCCCACCTGGGCCAGTCTTTCTGCCCACCAGCCAGCCCTTTGCGCATTATCAGTTACCGGCCGGGATGACTCTGACAGTTCCCGCCACTCTGACGTCTTCCGAGCGTCAAAAATTGACTGAATTGCTGAAGGTGATCAGCGAATTATTCTCATTAGATTGATTGAAAGGGGAAGCCATGCCTGCTGAACTATCCACTTTACCAGAATTGCATGTAATGAACGAGACCGCCAGCCCGCTGCCGCTGGAACATACCGCTGTCGAAGTCCATGTCACCGGGTTGGTGGCGGTGGTGACGGTTAACCAGCGATTTCGTAACCCGCTGACCAGCAAAGCCGACCTGGAGTATCTGTTTCCATTGCCGCAAGAGGCAGCCGTGACGGCCTTCGAACTGCGTGTGGGTGGACGCGTCATCCGCGCCAGCGTGCATGAAATTGAGCAGGCGCGCCAGCAGTTTGAGGAAAGCCGTCGTACGGGGATACGCGCCAGCCTGTTGGAAGGGCGGCGTCCGAATCTGTTCGCCCTGCAGCTTGCCAACATCCAGCCGGGAGAATTCATTCTGGCGGTTAGCACCTACCAGCAGCGTATTGAGCTTTTGAATGGAACCTGTGAGTTTGTCTTCCCGATGGGGCTGACCCCTAAATATCATCGCCCCGCTCACCCGGAAGAAGCCGCCGGGGTGGATGCCCCTGTGACCCTTGATCTGTCCCAGGTGGGCGATGTAGAACTCCGTGTAGAAGCAGAAACCGGTTTCCCCACCTCCGACCCGTTCAGCCCGACACACCCGCTGGTGATCTCGCATCCTGCGGAGACGCACTTCTTTGTGACCCTGGATGGCGCCCACCTGCCCAACCGCGATTTTGTCCTGCGCTGGCGCTTGTTGTCTGAAACCATCCAGTTCCCCGCCTGGCACTCCAATGGCGATAATGGTTATTTCATGGCGACTTTCATCCCGCCTGTACCGGATGCCACTGCTCCGCATATAGCGCGCGAATATATTTTTGTGCTTGACCGTTCCGGCTCGATGAGCGGAGAGCCTATTCTTCAGGCGATTAACGCGCTGCGCGCCTGTTTGCGCACGCTTGACCCGCAAGACACCTTTGCCATTCTGTTGTTTGATAGCTGCTTGGAATGGCTGGCAACTCCCACCCCGGTTACGCAGACCGCTGTTGAACAAGCTGATGCTCGCCTGGGCAAGGTGGCTGGACGCGGCGGCACGGATATTCTCCCTGCGCTCGAAACCGCCCTTTCGCTGCCAGTGGATTTGAATCGCTCGCGTCTGGTGGTTTTCCTGACGGATGGCGCGGTTTCTGCCGAAGACGAGTCGCTCAAGCGGGCGCGGACTTTGATGGGTGCGGCGCGTCTGTTCACCTTTGGGATTGGCTCGTCTGTCAACCGGGCCTTTTTACAGCAGTTGGCGCGCATTGGGCGTGGGGAATCCACCTTTATTGGTGCGGGCGAGGATATCGAGGAGGCCATTCTGCGCTTCCAGGATCGTATCTCCTTCCCGCTCCTGACCAATCTCAGCCTGCGGGCCGAAGGCTGTCAGATCTGGGATGTTTACCCCGCGCACCTGCCGGATTTGTACGCCGACCGGCCGTTGGAGGTGGTTGGGCGTTACCTCCGGAATGAAGGGGAAGCGCTGCCCGCATGTCTGGTGGCCCGGGGGGATCGGGCGGGGACTGCGCTTGAGATGCATTCCATGCTGGCCGCCCAGGCTCCCGACGCAGCGGTGCTGGCGCGCCTGTGGGCGCGCGCCCGCGTGGATGATTTGAGCGAACAGGTGGAACTCGGGCAGAAGGCCGAATACGATGCCCGTAATGAGATCATCCCGTTGGCCATCCAGGCTTCGCTTTTGACAAAGTACACCGCTTTTCTGGCGGTGGACAGCGACGCGCCTGCCACGCCGGGTAAGTCTCAGCTCATTCTGGTTTCCCAGCCGCTGCCCGAAGGGGTGGAACCGGCTGGTTTTGACCTTCCAACCTTCCTGAAATCCCCTGCACGCATATCTTTGAGCGCTTCAACTTATTTATTGCAGGAATCTGAAGTGGGTTCAGCAGATTACATGTCCATAGAAGAAGACCTATCCTCGTTCCCTGATGATGCGAAATTTGGTATTTTAATAGAAACACTCGATCTTTCGGTTCGGGCATTTAACAGTTTGAAGCGTACAGGTATTACAACACTTGGGGATGTGCTTGACCTGCTTGAAGAGAGTGATCAGGCGGCTGTCAGGTCCCCTGGCGGCCCTCGCAGCTTTAGCGAGAAAACGCTGGATGAGTTGCGCGAGAAGATGCGCGAAAAAGGCTTTTTACGCGATAATGCTATCGAATCTGTACCGGAAACAAGCCCTGCCAGCAAACCAAACGTGCCCGCCATTGACGCGGCCGTTATCTTGCGCGAACTGGCGCGTTCCCAGCAGTTGGATGGTTCCTGGAAAAATGATGTGGAACTTACTTCTGCGGCGCTCCTGGCCTTTGTGCGCAGCGGTCAAACTACACAGCTAGGCTATTACCGTATGCAGGTACAGCGCGCCTTTGAGTGGCTGGCGAAATCTGGCATCGGTGGTTTCGCGGCTTTTCTGCGCGCCCTGGCGCTGCGCGAACTGGCGGACGCCACCAGCAAGCCCGAACATATCACCGTATCCGCGCAGGCGCTGGATGCTTTGCCAGCCCCGGTCGACAATCTTCAAAAGGCCGTGCTTAACTTGTTGACGGGTAGCGCTTCCTCGGCCAAACCGCTCAAGGTGGCTAAGAGTTTGGATGAATTACGGCTGGTCGTTGTAACCCTGGCTGAGTGTGGCAGGGTAGCGCCGGATTTGCTCAAAAGTGATCTGGGGCGGGCGCTGGCAGCAGGGATGGCAACTGTAGCATAAAACGCAGACATCCGAATTCTTTAAGAATTCGGATGTCTCGGGTTGACTCTTCGCGCTCTCTTTAAGCTCAGGCATGCCACCTTATAAGTGTGTCACCGCATTGAGAACCAGGAAAACGCCGCAGACCGGCATCCAGAGGATGCCGGTCAACTGGCTGGCGACTTCGCGCAGCCAGTTGGAAAGGGGCATCACGCAGAAACTGGAAAACCACTCGTTCCCCAGGAGTGGCTTCACCCTGCAAGAACCGGGGCGCTTCGGCAGCTTGTGGCTTTGGTGCAGGTTCCAAAGGATCGCGATCCGGCTTGTTGAATGGCCTGAACATCCTCCTCGGAAAGATCAGCGCCCACCAACAGGTGCATGTGCCCACCGTTCTGGATCAACCTTGCCACACCTGCTGCGGCCACTGCCAGTGCCGAGGAACTGAAAAATCCAGCCGAGCGGTCATAACGCACGCTGGCCGAAAGCGTCGGAATATAAAAATTATTCAGCGGGGCATTGGCGGAAGAACAGAAATGCGGAAGGAATAGTCGCGGAAGGGCGTTCTATACTGTGGAAGGGGCCCAAAAACGAACCATAAATTGAGACACAGACAGTTCGAAATCCGGTTCCCGCCCGGAATGATCCCGAAGCAAAGTAATCATCCTCGGGACACCTGAACCGAGCGTGTTGACATAGCGAAGATTGAGCAGCACGCGGGCAATGATCTCGTTGCGGGGGTGGCTGTAATGAGTCCGAATATTTGCCAATGTGACGCTATTTGGAAGCACGCCGGGACTGCGTACCTCGAGCCGATCATCAAAAAGATATAAGAGAATCTGAGCGCTCAGGCTGTAATCACGGTGCGCGACTGCGTTCACAATAACTTCCCGCAGCGCCGCAGGTGGATATTCATCAATGTTTGCCTGTTGTGTTTGGTTGATTTCCCCACTTTGCCGGGAATTGCGCAGGATAAAATCCACAGCCTGGTCGATTTGTTCCGGTAAACGACCGGTGATTTCCTTTTGATCCAGGATTTTTTCTCCTGCGGCCACCCCATTCCAACGCACTGCCGAAATCCTGGCATTATACAAATGCTCCTGCGGTTTTAGCCCAAAAAGAAGTAATCCTGCCAGGGAAAGCCTTTCGTTACCAGCAAGATCATCAACCAGTAACCGCATATTGCGCAACATTTGCCGCAAAGGAACATCTGAGGAACTAAAAGGGCGGTCATAGATGGTTTGGTAATATTGCCCCAATACATTCTGATCGATATCTTCGATGGATGTTCCACTGACAGGCACTTCGTCAAAATGCACCAGCCCCGCATTTTGTAACAGGCGGGCGCGTTCCTGCGGGGAAGCCAGCCGTTTTGTGTTTCCCACCCTGAGATAACATTGGCCGCTGTTATTTTCATGTGGCGCCCCGGTTCGCTGGGGAACGCGAACAACCAGAACCAGCCCATGCTCGGTGTGCACACGATCAATCAATGGCGCCAGGGGGGGGATGCAATTGTTGCGCGCATAACTGATGATGGCTTCCTCAGACCTGGCAGGATCGCTAACGCCCAGGATATTACCAGTATCATCCACGCCAACGAGGATTTGTCCGCCTTCAACATTGGCGAAGGCAATCATCTCCCCTGCAAAGTCGCTGCGCTGACTGATATCAGCTTTGAATTCGGTATAACTATCCTCGCCGCCGGCGATAAGATCATAAAGTTCCAAAGTATCCATAAAGTCACTCCATCAACTCGTACTTTCGCTGTCGCAGTAAAAAGGCATCCCGGCCGCCTTCGAGAATCACTTCAACCGGTTCACGCATATCTGGGTCATCAATGGAACCCGATAATTCCACCCAGCCATGTTCATGGTTTGCCTTTAGTAGCAGGATCAAGTCCGCATCTCCAGAAACAGGGATATTGGCATTATGGGTGGCAACGATAAATTGTCGGCGCTCTTTTTCCCTGCGCAGAGTTTTCACAATTTCGCGGAAAATAAACTCATTATCGAGGTCATCTTCAGGCTGATCGATCACCAGCGGCGCATCTCTTTCAACAAGAATGATCGATAGGATTGCTGTACTTTTTTGACCAGTGGATAATCCAAGCTGCCCGACCGGCGGGTTTAACGAGCGATATTGTTCGCCAACCTTGAGCGCAATATCCGGTTTATCAGGGATTCGGTAAGTTTCCAGGTCAAATAAGACTTCCTCATCCAGCTTTGCAAGTCTTTCACGATAGGCTTTGGATACCTTATAGATCGCACTCAGAACACTATTATCTTCCGAGACACCATCCCGCTCGCTGCGAATGGCTTGCACGAGATGCACTACATCAGCGTATTGATTTTCGTCAACCATGGAATTGGCTAAATCCCTGATGACGTTTTGTTCAATTCGATTACCGCTAAAAAGCAGTTTAAGCTTTTCGGCGTATGCTTCCCGGTTGCCTTCAAAGGTAATTGTTAGCCGCACATTGCCTTGTAGTGATTCTGTCAATCGCTGACATTTTTGTTCCAGCAAAGGAAAAACCTGGTTGTGACGCAGCTCATATAACTGATGTAACCAGTTGTTACGCTCCTGGCGCAGTTCGCTTAGACGTCCACGCCGTTTTTCAACTTCTTTTTCGATACCTTGCAGCACTTGCAAACGCGACTGGTTTTTCAGGTAGCGTTCAGCGCTAATTTCTGAGCCAAGTGTCTTCTGAAGCTTCAGGTATTCATCCTGAACCTGTTGGTAAAAAGCCTTCCACTCCTGGCGGTCATCATTACCTTTTTCCCAAAGACCGCGGATATCCCGTCCTAGTTGGTCCAATCCTCCTCGAACCTGTTGGTCAATCTCCGAAAGCAGTTTCTTTTGGTGGTCCAACATCTCAATGTGGAGTAATTTTTCACGTTCCATTTGTTGGGCGTCCGGAATTGCAGTTTCCACAGGCTCAACAGGCTCTCCAAAACGCTCCAGTAAAGTCGTCACAGCCTGTTCAGCTTGTTCATTAAGGGAATGCTCACGATCGGCTATTTTTTTGCGCTCCAACTGATCGGACACTTTTTCTTTTTCCATGCGTTCCAATTCCAACCGGATGCCTGGCAATTCGTTCAGGCGCTGGATGGATTGAACAATTTCCTCAGTGAGGTTAAGGATGCTCTGCCCATTGACCTTGAGCCTGCTCAATAACTCCTGCTCCTGATGTTTTCGCTCGCGTAATTCATCGGTAACATAGCTTTCAATAAGATTTAATTGAAAATTGAGATCCTTTGAAATTTCAAAAATTTCTCTCTGGCTGTAGATTTCAACCGGTAACCTGTCTTGCAAGATGGCATCCGGACGGACATCAAGTTTGTCGCCTGTCTTCATATCATACACTTCCGGGGATTCCCCCCTAGCGCGTGAAATGGCATACGTTTCGCCCCTGGGTAACCTGTAAAATACAGTGACTCTGGAACGACCAGGCAGTGTGGCCGCCTGCACTTTTTCACTCTGGGCCACAGAGTCATCTGTCCTGGCCGGTAAATCAAATGCAAAACGGATCGCCTCCACCAGGGCAGATTTCCCGGCCCCGCGCCCGCCAATCAAGGTGTTTAGATTTGGGTTGAGGTGTAAAACAAATGGCGCAACATCACCTTCAGATCGTTTTTCGGTAAGAAAACCATTTTCAATCACCACCCCCAATAAAAGCGGGTAGGCTTGATCTTTGAATTCGCTTCCCAATCGCACCCTGGACTCGAAATCAATCAACGCCTGTCGCAAGGCTTCAACACTAAATTTGCTCAACTTAATTCGGGTGGATTTTGCGCCAACAGGCAAGTAACCGGGATTAACCCTTTGCAGACCACGCCCATCCGAATGATTCAAACAGGCGACCGCTTTATTACCGTAATCTGCTTTTTTTCCCGTCAGAGCGTTGCGCTCAAACTCCGATAAATCCCCGATGGCTCCAGGTATTTCCACCGCAATCAGGTGCTTGTGGTTATAAGCAAGAATGCGCTGTTCGCCTCGAACATCCTTGAACAAGCCATTTTTTGAACTGACATGCGCCGCGATCGGTAACCCTCGCAGGGTTTGATTGGGTTGAACCACAATATTTAATAAATCATCCACCGACTTTTGTACCAGCCGGGGGCCGCCATCCGGGTGAAAGCGGTCAGTAGGCAGCAATCCCAACCTGGACAGGTAATGGTCAATGCTGTTGGCGCTTGATCCCGGATCAAACAGGACAATAAAATGAACTTCATTCGCGCCAGCCATGGCGCCAATTTCAACCCCGGGAAATAAGATCATACCTTCTTCCTCGGCGGCAGCCTGGAGAACCGGCAGCCATTCAGCGCTGTTATGATCGGTGATGCCGAGTATTTCGACTTTTTTCGACCGGGCAAAACGAATATATTCTTGAGCGAAAGTTTTTTTTTGTTCAGGCGTTTCAACTTGAAAATCGCCGCAATTGAAGTGGGTATCTGCCGGGGTGTGGTTATGCAAATCCACCAAATAAAACCGGGCGCCAGAAGGACGTTTTGCCATGTCCTCGAAAAACGATTGTAGAGTCTGATAATCCATCAAAAACCTCATTGAATCGATCACGATTTCCAGCCAGAGATCAACAGGTGGAATAATAATTAATCGAAGTTGCGCCACCCGCAGCGGAAAACAAAATGTCAGAGTTTTGCATTTGGTATGATTTTTACTTTAAATGATAGCTAATATTTTTTCCGGTTAAATTGAGTTTTGTAACGAACGGTTCGGTCATTTAAACTAGGCACGAAACATTGTTTTTGCCATTCTATTGCATATTCGGTAAAACACCGCTCTGCTTTGACGATTCCGACGTGTTTTTCAAGGCGTTTTTATCCACATAGAAATCTTAGCACAGAAGTGGCTTGGAATGCCTGATTAGGGCGCAGAACTCCGTCAAATCTTTTATACTTGGATTAAAGTGACCGAACCGACGATCTTACTTCTTGAATTGCTTAATCCGGTTCTCAATATCAGCCAGGATGCTTTTGACTTCCGTCAGATCGTTACCATCAACATACCCGGCCAGTTCCGCCAAAAGCTTCTCAACATCCGGTTGATAGTAGTGCAATAGAGTGGCAATATCGTTTTCATAAAGTTCCACCCTCGAAAAATTTCCCTGCCGGTAAATGGAGGGCAGCGCGTAAAGTTTCAACAGCAGCAAACCTTCCACGGTCACGATGGGAATATCCAGGTCGGGAAAATGTTGAATTTGCGAATACTGGCTGTGCGCTTTCTTGAAAAGCGGATTTTGCGTCAGCAAAACATCCACCCCGCCAGTTTTTGATGTCGAAGGCCACGGCATCTCGGATGACGCTGTCAATTTGAGCGCTGCCCTGAATGATCATATTACAAGTGTAGCATAAATAGCAGACATCCGAATTCTTAAAGAATTCGGATGTCTCGGGTTGACTCTTAGCGCTCTC
>CAIWAX010000466.1 GCA_903910795.1 uncultured Anaerolineae bacterium | reverse complement strand
CTTCAACTTTCAGCCGGTCACCCCACACCTGGAGCTGGTCAACCGCCGCGGCGCGGAAGGTATCTGCCGCGCCAAACAGCACGGTTTTGCCCTCCTTCCTGAAGCGCTGGCCAAGTTTGGCGGCTGTGGTGGTTTTGCCGGAGCCGTTAACCCCCACCAGCAAGATGACCGCCGGTTTGGCATCGAATTTGATGTCCGGGCCAGGCGGTGAAAGCCGGGCGCGCAATTCAGACTTAAGAACTGCCCGCAATTCCGAAGCACGGGTCAGGCCTTCGCGCTTGACCACCGCCTTTAACGAACCAAGAATTGATTCCGTAGTTTCCAATCCCAAATCAGCCTGGATCAAAAGCGCTTCCAGATCATCCCAGGTATCCTGGTTGATTTCAGTGGCGCCCAGCAAGCTTGCCAGCCGCCCAAAAGCAGCTTTGGAGGTACGTGAAAGCCCGGTTTTCCAACGAGAGAAAAATTCTGCCATAGCGCTAAAGATTATAACATGCAGTTTGTGATATACTCGCGCCGTAAAACTTTGAGAAACCAGCCTTAAAAAAAGAAACTTTTTACCAAATTTCGCATCAAATCAGGTGAATAACAACCCCAAATCGATTATTCGTATAAAAGGAAAAAAAACATGATTGACACACCCTTACACGTAACTGATGCTGCATTTGAAAAAACAGTTTTGCAATCCACCACACCGGTCATCGTTGATTTCTGGGCACCCTGGTGCGGACCTTGCAAAATGGTCGCCCCCATCCTGGACAAACTTGCCAAAGAATATTCCGGTAAAGTGATCGTGGCCAAGGTCAACACAGATGAAAACCCCGACTGGGCCCAGAAATATGGTGTCCAGGGAATCCCCACCATGCTCTTCATTGCCGGTGGTAAAATTGTACATCGTCAGGTAGGCGCCCTGCCCGAAAAAATGTTGAAAGAAACTGTGGCGCAGTTCCTGGAAGTTGCAGGGAAGAACTAAATCCAGCCCCGCAGAAAACTGCGGGGCTGATTTTCTAAAAAAGGAAAATGAATGAAACGATTTGGGTTTTTGTTTATTCTGATGTTTATAGTAACGGCGTGCGGACAAAGCCCCACGCCCACAGCAACGCCCGATATACCCAGCACAGCCGCAGCGGTTGCAAACACGATGGTAGCCGGTACCCTGACGGCCATGCCAACGGCGACTCTGGCTCCTACGTCCACACCCATGCCAACGATCGCCCCGACCGATACCCTGGTGCCAACCGAGGCCCCCACCGCAGACGGTGGCGCGGCGGCGACAGCCGTTCCAGTCGCCACTCAGGCCGTTGGGCCACAGGCCACCCCCACCATGTTCTTTGGCACCACAACCGCGGGCAATACCAATAATTTGACCACCGCCTACCTTCTAATCGAGAACCTGTCTGGTGAAAAGGTAGTGTACGTGACACTGACTTGCCACACCGCACTTGGTGCGGTGCTGACCTACAATGTGTCGGTCACAAAATCCACCGTCATCGCGTATGTGGTTGGTTCCTACACCGCGCTGGTGCAGATTCCCAACAAACGATATATGAGCCTGGCCTGGAAACAGTCCAACAAGGACAAGTCCGTGTTGAGCGTGTATTTGACCAAGCTCGCTGTCCACGGCCCGTAAAAATAAGAAGAAACAATCCTGAACTTATGGGTACTTTCCATTCACAAAAGAGAGCGCCTCACGGCGCTCTCTTTTTATGCCAATCGCTTACTTTTCCGTTTCGCGGCTGATGCGCGCGCCCAAAGAGCGAAGCTTGCCATCCACGTCTTCGTAACCGCGGTCAATTTGCCCGACATTACGGATGGTGGATGTTCCACTGGCTGCCAGGGCCGCCAAAACCAGGGTCATCCCGGCACGGATATCCGGGCTCTCCACTTTTTCCCCCGCAAGGCGCGCTGGTCCGGTAACAATACAGCGGTGCGGATCACATAACACAATCTGGGCGCCCATGCTGACCAATTTATCAACAAAAAACATGCGGCTTGGATACATCCAATCGTGGAAAAGCACGCT
>CAIWAX010000465.1 GCA_903910795.1 uncultured Anaerolineae bacterium | reverse complement strand
TCATCTTTTAAATCTCCATGCACGATCTTGAGCGTGTGTAACCAATGAATCGCATTCAACAGGCTGGTTTTTAGGTTTTGTATTTGTTTTTCTGCGGTATCAAATTTTGTCAATGGGCTTGTTTCCACAATCTCGGCCAGGCTGCGCCATTCGTCAGGATCCAGCCACTCGAAAACAAAGAAACAGGTATCCTCAAATTCCATTAAGTACTCGATCAAATGAGGGGCGACACGCGGAGTACCCGGTATGTAGCTTATCCACGTCAATCGATCAAGAGCCCTGACTTCATTTACCAACATCTCGCGCCCCGAGATGTGTACGGCTTTAATGATAATTTGTTTTCCTGATTTACGTTCCACGCCGAAAAATGCCTGCGGTTTTGAACGTCTCAACCTGGGGGAGATGGTGGTAGGGGTGTAAGATGGCGTGCTGGTTGACTGATGCGTGATCGCCCGCCGGACAATATAGGAACGGCCATACCGCCCTGGAATCTGCGTACCTGTTTGATAAAGATCAGGATCAATAAATGCTGGCAACATAGATATTAATTTGCTCCTGTCATTTCATCCACTCCAAGGATCAGACTTCCGCCCAGGATTGCGTTGCCATTGGACGTTTTGATGATGCGCCCCAGCACGACCCTGTTTTTTGCTTCCAATGGAAACCAGGCTCCTCTTGGAACCTGAGAACATTGTGTGCCTTTGATCACCCAGGTTTGATGGAACCCACGGTGTCGTATCCACAGTTGGGCGTAATCATTGGAAGGAAAGATCATGGATACCACGTCGATGTGTTCACCCGCTACCAGCGGTAATAATTCGATGATGTTTTTGTCTTGCGATGAAAAAATTTGCGAACCAATGATCTTGCTTTTATTTTCTACTGGAATGAGAACCCGGTCTTTGTCATGGCTTGCCAGGCCGTAGTCACTTAAGATTGATGGGGCCAGTACCTTCAAGATTGGCGTGTTATTGCCCCATTTTTTTGGGTCCTGGAATCTTAACCAAAAAGCAGGTGCAAGGTCAGATGAAATGGAATTACCGGTCAGGAAAGCTGAGACACGCTCCCACATGTTTGACGGTGAATGGAAATAGGAATGGGATGCAAATTTTTTATCCCATTCCTCGGAAGTACAGCGAATGCATATATCCGGCCAGTTATTTCTTTCCACCTTGTGCCGGTAAGGATTCAGGTAAGAATTTGCCTGATCTGTCAACCAGGTTCCCAGGGCTTTCAACAAATCCGGGTTTCTATTCCTTTCCATGGGAGGGACAGATTCTTCGTATAATTTTTCAAGCCGATCCAGGCTATTTTGGGGAATGCAAACATCCACGCCCACCAGGGTCATCCCGGAATAGTCATTCACAAACTGCTGGTAGCCCCGGGTGATCTCCTCCAGCATCCAGAAATTCACAAATGGCGATCCACAAAACTTCTGGAGTTTCCAAGGAAGTTTAATATCTGGCGCCATTTGACGGTGCAGATTGGGATTGTCTGTCCAGACATGGTAGGTGACGGCTTGTTGGTTTTCAGACATAGATAAAATTCCCGTGATTAAACTTTCAGCAGTGGCTAGAGATAATCAACCCAAATGTTTTCGATAACTGTTTCGTCATCTTCATCATAAATCCGGAAGCGGTCCCCAGGCTGAATAAATAACCCGGCCTCCCTGTCCAATTCACGTTCCTGCCCGCTCAGCACACTCACATAGGTGATCCTGTTTGGCAGGACAGTATGCAAGAACTGATACTGTCTGAAAGCAGACTCGGTTTTTGAAGCGCGGGAAGTGATGGTAAGAGGCGGTGTATATTCATTATCGCTGTTAATGGCACGGGGCGCATCAAAAGAAAAAATGGAACCTTCCAGCATGTCGAGATGTTCGAACTGGTTCTTTCCTTTCCAAAAGATGCCCAGCGGCGGAATGTGAATAAGCTGAAATTCCGACAAACCCACGATAAATCGATCCCCGGTTTGCAGAACAACTTTGCTTTGGGGTGCGCATATCATCTCCAAACTGTCGAAATTAAGATCACCGGCTTTTTTTCTCAAGATTGGGACAACAAACCCATGCCTTGAATCATTGGTGGCCTGCCAGTTGACCCCGTAATAGGCCAGGCTCAACCAGGGAGTTAACTCCCTGGTTGGACGCGGCAATTCGACGTAAATGCGTGTAGACGAAGACTGTTCTCCATTTGCAGTGACCATCTGGTACGTGTTTTGAGGCTCGATCAGGTGAACCCGGGTACCATGATGCTCGCCGCTCAGATGGTCGTGTTGTTCCTCGAACAATAACCACTCGGCTTTTGGCCGGATTTCCTTGTCCCGGATCGGTTCCGGGACAGGGAAACGCAGCCGCAGCGGCTTTTGGGTTTTTGATTCCAACTGTTTGAAGTAATAACTGCCAAAAATGGGCAGCAGGGCCAGCAGGGTCCAGCGGCGGGGCCAGATGCGCTCCTGGCATTGGGATTCAATTTCCTTCCACTGCTTTTTTCTGGCAGAGTAAGTCGCCAGGCTGATCAAGACCAGCAGCAGGATGATCAGTAAGAAAATTACCAGCAGAAGGCTTACGGCAGGGAGGTTCATTGTATAGCGGAAGTCAAAAACTTGAGCAGGATATAACCGAAGACATTATTATCCGGGTTGCTGATGTCGTCGTATTCCACTAACACGCACTGCTGCCCAAAGTCGTCAATCGCCTGTTCCTGCGAGTCGAGAGGTTTAATTTTCACAATCGAATTGGCGGGGATATGACCACTGGCAGGGAACTTATCATAGCAGCCTTTGCGGAGATAGGCAGGATTGGTTACTCGATAAACTTTTGGAGTCGCGGTTGGGATGGGGGTAAAGGTGGCAGTCGGCGTGAGCGTAGGGGTGGAAGTCAGCGTGGGTGTCAGTGTGGGCGTGGAAGTTAACGTGGGCGTGGAAGTTGAAGTGGGGGTCAGGGACAATGTATAAGCTTCATAGCTCTTGCTCAAAGTAACGCCAGCGAAACCCAGTACGATTATCAAAACGATGCCAGCCAGGATCTGCAGAATCAGCACATTGCGCCGGTAGGGTTCAAATTTTTTGTTCAATTCGACGACTTTGGCATCCTGGGGGTAGCGGTCGCGCACATCCTGGCTGAGGCGGTAACCGTCGGAGGGCCAGTTGCGGCGGCGGGTGAAGGCCAGTTCTGATTGCTGGAGCTGTTGAATGAAGTTGTTCAGATCCTGCACCAACTGGGTGACTTCATTCTGGATGCGGTTCATGGAATCGTCGACGATCCCAAAGTTGCGGGCCTGCATCAGAGATTTCTCCGCATCTGTCGCGAAGGACAGGGCCGTCTCCAGGGAAGTGGCCCGCTCGGCGTTGGATTTCAGGCGGCGGATCTCTTCGCGCAGCTGCTCAGCCACCCTGGGCTTCAGGATTTCAAGCTGGGTGCGCAGGCGCTCCAGCATGGGGTTGGCGCCAAACTCATTGGTCAGTTCTTCCAATCCGCGCGAGGCCTGGCCGATCAGCTTGGGATCGGTCGTGCCCGAGTACAGGATGCCTGAGATCTGCGCCATGTTGTTCTTGAAACGCCGGTATTGTTCGGCAATATCCTTGTGCCGCGGGATGCCGCTGGCTTGCGCGGCGGTCTCGATGGTCGCGATGGCGTCTTCGATCTGACCCTGGTTGAACTTGTGCTTGCCTTCCTTGATGGCTTCTTCGGCTTCGATGGCTTCAGTTAATTTGGTTTCAAAATCCAGGCCGTCTTTCCAGCGCTGGATACCGTTGCGGCGCAGGATGTTTTTGGCGGTTTCCAATAACTGCATGGCGGCGTCATAGCGGCCAACGCGGGCGGCGGACTGCGCCTTGCCGTAGGCGATGGCGGCTTCGGGCGGCAGGGCAATGGCGGGTACAACACCTTGCTGCATATATTCTTCGGCCAATTTGCGGTGTTCAATGGCGCGCTT
>CAIWAX010000464.1 GCA_903910795.1 uncultured Anaerolineae bacterium | reverse complement strand
GTCTTGTTTGGGCCTGGCCGTTTTGGCAAAATCCTGGGCGAGCTTGGCACAGGCATCCGTTCGTTCAAAGATGGTTTGGAGGGTTCGGATGAAAAGAAACCCCAGGCACCTGTCGAACCAGCCGTAACTGCTGCCCCTGCTGAAACAACAACTCCTGCGGATACTCATCCTGAGTCTGGAAAATAAATTAGTATGACTGCATTGCACTGCCTGGACCCCTTTACGGAAGGTTCCCCGGCAGTGCTTTTGTTGCATGGGCTGGGTGCGAATAGTTCGATGTGGGCGCTGCAATTTGAGGCGCTCCAATCTATTGGTTTGCGCCCGCTTGCACCAGATATCCCGGGTTTTGGCGAATCTAAATATGATGGGCATGGATGGACTTTCCGGCGCGTGGCTGCTGCTCTGGCAGGTCTGGTTTCTGATCTTCAGGTAGGGCCGGTGCACCTGATTGGTTTGTCGATGGGTGGTGTGATTGCCCAGCAGTTCGCTCTTGATTACCCTGCTCTGGTACGCAAACTTGTATTGGTCAGCACTTTTGCGGTTTTGCAGCCAGCGAGTCTGTCACAGTGGTTTTACTTCGCTCAGCGCGCGGTGGTGGTTCATGCGATGGGACTGTCCGCCCAGTCAAAAATTGTTGCCCGGCGCGTTTTTCCCGAACCCGGACAGGATGAGTTGCGTGAGATGGCAGAAAAACAAATTGCTTCTGCTGATGTCCGCGCTTATCGCGCCGCAATGCGCAGCCTGGCTTTCTTTAATTCACGTGACAGGCTTCGGGAAATTAAAGCTTCTACGCTGGTCATCAGTGGAGCGAATGACAGTACGGTTGCGCCGGTTTATCAAAAAGTGCTGGCTGATGAAATTCCAGATGCACGGCAGATCATTATCCCTGACGCGGGGCATGCAGTTGCCATCGATCAATATGAAAAGTTCAATGCGGTTGTGAAAAACTTCCTGGGGAATGGAAAGTACCCATAAGTTCAGTATGGAAAGTACCCATAAGTTCAGTATGGACGCGTTAATGATTTTCTTACAATCCTCTTATTGAGCATTGATACGCGTCAATTAGAATATTTTTCGTAAAGTTAACTCACCTGCCGCAGTACGGATGCTTTTTTCTTCGAACCAAGGCCGGGACGTAGACTTCGATATTTTTTAGCAGGCAGGATTGGATTTGCAAAACAGTATCCTGACTTTACCGCCTTCAACTCGGCTTCAGGATACCTGAAGTTTTTTTAATTTATTACAGGAGTAACCCAAATGGACGATTCCAACCAAACCCCCGTTATTGATAATGCCGAATCTTTTTCATTCAAGGCTGAGACCAAACAGCTATTGAATATCCTGATCCATTCCCTGTACAAGGAAAAGGATGTCTTTCTACGGGAATTACTTTCAAACGCCTCTGACGCACTGAACCGTTTCCGTTTTGAAATGCTGACCAATCAGGTGGTACTGGATGCAAACACGGAGCTGTGTATCCGGGTTTCAGCAGACAAGGAAACACGCATGCTGACCATCCAGGACACTGGCATTGGGTTGAACCGCAGTGAAATGATTGAGAATCTGGGCACCATCGCCCAATCTGGCGCGCGTAAATTTTTGGAAGTTGCCAAGGATCAGAAAGGGGATTTCTCTCAGGTTATTGGCCAATTTGGCGTGGGTTTTTACTCAGTCTTCATGGTGGCTGAATGGGTCAAGGTTACCTCGCATTCCTTCCGGCCGGATGATGAACCGGTCACATGGTACGCTACCGGCGAAGACAACTATCAGATTGCCCCCGCAGTGAAAGCCGAGCGCGGCACCATCATAGAGATTAAACTCAAGGAAGATGCGGCTGAATTTGCCGAAGAATACCGCTTGAGGGAAATCATTCGCAAGCACTCAGACTATATTAGTTTTCCCATTTACATGGGCCCTGCGGGTATGGGTACTGAAACAACCCAGATTAATAAACAAATAGCCATCTGGCGCACCTCAAAGCAGGATGTGATGGGAGATGCCTATAAGGACTTCTACCGGCAGATGACGCTGGATTTTGAAGAACCGCTGCTGCATGTTCATTCCATTACTGATGCACCGGTGCAGTTTTACGCGTTGCTGTATGTGCCTAAAAAAGCTGAGCGCGCTGTTTTTTCAATACGCAAGGATGATGGCCTAAAACTTTACTGCCGGAACATCCTGATCGATGAATACAATAAAGATTTACTGCCAGAGCATCTGCGCTTTATCCAGGGTGTGATCGATTCAGAAGACTTGCCACTGAACGTATCCAGAGAAACCATCCAATCCTCAGCTTTGATGGCGCGTTTGAAGAAGGCCCTGACAAACCTACTCAATAAAGAATTTGAAAATCTGGCCAAAAATGACCCCGATAAGTATGCAATTTTCTGGAAGGAATACGGTCCGTTTTTGAAACAGGGTGTTGCGGCTAACCAGCCAGATGCCGAAAAGATATACCCTTTGCTGCGCTTCAAAACTAATTTGCACCCCGAGACTTGGTCTTCACTGGAAGATTATGTTGGCCGGATGCAGCCCGAGCAGAAAAACGTTTACTTCATTTTGGGCGAAGACCCTAAATCAGTGTTGCGCAGCCCACACCTGGATTACTTCCAGGCCCAGGGTACGGAAGTTTTGCTGCTGACAGAGCCCATCGATTCATTCATGTTGATGGGGCTGCATAAATATAAGGATTTTGAGCTGCAGAATGTTGCCCAGGCTGGGAAACTTGATAATGAAAAACCCAGGGACCCTGAGGCTGAAAAAGAAAAGATTGCCGAAGCTGATTTTGATGGTCTTGTAAAACGTTTTAAAGCGGTGCTGGGTGAACGTGTGGCGGATGTGCATGCGAGTACGCGCCTTTCACAGTCTGTGGCCCGGCTGGTTGAGCCTGAAGGGGCTCTCAATCCTGAAATGCAGCGTGTTTATCGCTATCTAGGCAGGGAATATGAGGATTCCAAGAAAATCCTTGAACTTAATCCTTCACATCCAATCCTGAAAAGCCTGCTCAAACTTGACCCGGAGTCTGATTTGCAGAAGATGGTGATTGAGCAAATTTTTGACTCTGCCATGCTTGTCGAGGGTCTGCATCCCGATCCATCCAGCATGGTACAGCGTGTTCAGGATCTCATCCAACTGGCGCTCGAGAAGAATTAAACGGGTTAGATTTCCGAGGCTGTCAAAACTTTAGAAATTTAAAATCAAACATTGCAAATACTCCCGAAGCGCCGGAAGACGGCCTGCTTCGGGAGTATTTTGTTTCGCCAGACCCGCAGGGCACATGGGCTGTGCTCACCCATTTCCAGACGCGAACAGGTATAACCCTTTTCGTAATGTAATTCGAGGTTAATGGTAAGCCGGTGAAATCTACCCCGTCACTATTTTTTTCAGAAAGTACCCAAATGGAGAATTACAGCCGAATTGGAGGATTGATAGAATAGCATCATGAATTATCTTGCGCTGATATTTGACATGGATGGAACGCTGGTTGATAACATGGCCTACCACCGAACGGCCCTGGAGGAAACCATGCGGGAGGCTGGTGTTATGCTGCCCGCCAATATGAATGAATTCCATCGCTCTCTTTACGGGAAAAAAACAAACGAAGTTTTCCGCGCTTTACTTGGCCCGAGGGCTTCGGATGCGGAAGTAGCTTTTTGGAGCGACAGGAAGGAAGCTCTTTACCGCGAGGGTTACATTCGTTTACGCAAACCAGTGCCGGGACTTCAGCCATTGCTGGAATTTGCCAGCGAGATGGACATTCCCATGGCGGTTGCCACCGCAGCGCCGCCAGATAATGTCCGCTTTATCCTGGATGGCATTGGTCTGCGTCATTATTTCAAACGTGTGGTCAGCGGTCAGGATGTTATGAGGGGCAAACCGCATCCAGACCTATACTTAAAAGCTGCCCAATCTTTGGGCGTGGGACAGTCTGGCTGCCTGGTTTTTGAGGATGCGTTAAACGGGGTTGAGGCCGCTGGCCGCGCCGGGATGGATGTTGTCCTGGTCTCCACTTCGCATGATGCCAGGGAAGTTGCCAGGCTGCCGCAAGTCCAGTATGTCATACCTGACTTTACAGCCCTGAATATAAAAAGACTGTTTGGGGTGAGTAGAACATAAATAGGCTGATATTTATTCTTTAAATATCAGCCTTGTTCGTTGCACTCGTGTTTCTTCATAAGGGATGCCAAGTGCATCCAGCACTTCCTCGGGGCGGCCTGTGGCGCCTTCGCGCGCGGTCAGCCGCATCAAGAGGTGTGCCTGCGTGTCGCGTTCGCTTAAATTCAATTGCTCGATCAATGGGCGCAGATCATAGGTCTTACCGCGCCGCTCTCTTGGCAAAGTATCAGCCTGCAAACAGGCTGAAATTTTGTCCTCAACTGCCCCAAGGTCAAGCCATTCCGGCAGGACAACATCATATTCGGATGAAATCACCTGGGTTTGCAGCGGAGGGCTCTTTTCGTCCACTTGTTCCACTTTTTGAATACTCAAACCGGGTGGTACAGCCTTTGACAATCGTTCAGGCAGCTTCTCGAGATCAACCTCGCCGTTAATCCACATGTCGATCAATTCACAGATGGAGGAGAAACCAAGCGGCAGGGCCGAGGCGAGTTGAATTTTTGGCTGCGGATGGAAACCCTGGCTGTATATCAAATCGAGCCCAGCGCGTCGTGAGGTGCGCTCCCAGAGCTTATGCAGATCGAGATGGCCTATATAGCGCAGAGCGCCGGTTTTTGAAAATGTAATCCTGATTCTCATAATGCCTTTCTAAGTCTGGCTCCAAGCCAGCCGCTGGTTGGACAGACAAGCAGGCTGATAAGCATGCCTGCCGGGCCGATCACCAGCGGATTGAACTGATCCCCCGGGGCGGCGACCAGCCACAGATAACAAAGGATGCCTGCCGTGACAATTCCGGCCACCATTCCGGTGGCTGGCCCCTGGCGCAGCCGTGTTATTCCCGTTAAAATTCCGACGAGCAGGCACGAAACCGCCAGTAATACGGGGGGAACGAAAACTGGCAGGGGTGTATGCGGGCTGAGAAGGGTGCTGAAGAGCACAGTTGCCATGAAAACCAGCAACCCGGCGGGCAGCCCCACCAGAACATCCCACAAAGTCAGGTGGAAGCGCCAGTTTTTACTTGCATCGAAAGTACCCACGATTTGCTTAGCAAATCGTTCAGTATGGTTTTTATTTTCTGTCACACCGATCAACCTCCCAGCACAGGCAAGGCAGTTTCAACAGGTTGTGCCGGTGATTTTAAGACTGGGCACTTCCAATACTCGCCGGGGTTTTCGCGACGCAGGCTGTTGAAGGTTGGCAAAATACCGCAGGCGAAACAATGCTGGCGGCAATCGACGCGAACTTGACCTTCCAGGGATTGGCGGAAATCTTGAAACAGGAAATTCTTCCGAACTGCTGAGCTGATATGATCCCATGGGAAGATTTCATCGGTGCGGCGCGGACGGTGAGTGTAGAAACCGGGCTCCAATCCGTGCTCTTCAAAGGCTGCTGTCCAGATGGCAAAGCGGCGTTCTTCCTGCCAGGCATCGAATTTCGCGCCATTTTTCCAGGCGGTATAGATCACCTCGCTCATCCGGCGGTCGCCACGCGTTAGCCAGGCTTCAAGCATGGTGTCATCGGGCGGTGTCCAGGATAGTTTGATGTTCTTATCGCGCAACTCACGTTTGAGCAGGTTTTGTTTGAGGGTTATTTGTTCAACTGTGTCGCAGGCCACCCATTGGAATGGTGTATGCGGTTTGGGGACAAAAGTGCTGACGCCAGCGTGGACCTTGGCTTTAAACCCGATTACCTTGCGCCCTACTGCCAACACCTTTTTGCAAAGATCGGCAATCGCCTGCACATCTTCCAATGTTTCGGAAGGGTGCCCGATCATAAAGTACAGCTTGATGGTTGTCCAACCCCGGCTGTAAATTTCGTGCGCGGTTTCCAGAAGTTGGTCATCCGGGATGAATTTGTTGATGATGCGGCGCATGCGTTCAGTCGCGGCTTCGGGAGCCAGTGTGAAACCTGTGCCGCGCCGGTCACGCAGTTTATCCATCAAATCCACTGAAACGGTTTCAATGCGCAGGGATGGCAGTGAGATTGCCAGGTGTTTATCTCCAAAATGATCCCCAACCGCTGTTACAAGCTCCAGAATATTCGTGTAATCAGAAGATGACAGCGACAATAATGCCAGTTCTTCAAAACCTGTCGAGCGGATGGCATTATCCACTGCCTTGACGACTTCTTCCACTGACCGTTCGCGTACTGGTCGGTTGATCATGCCAGCGTGGCAAAAGCGGCAGCCGCGGGTGCAGCCGCGCATAATTTCAATTGAAATGCGATTGTGAACGGCCTCGATGTTGGGAACAATGAAGGTAGTGGGCGGCGCTGGCAGTTTGGGCACCATGCGCTTGATCACCAATTTGGGGGCTTCTGGGATGATAGGTGTTACTGTTTCAATGCTGTTGTCATCCAGATATTTCACACTGTAGAAGATGGGTACATATACGCCGGGGATTTGAGCCAGCGCTCGCAGTAAATCATTGCGCTGGTAAGGCATGGGGTGAGTACGGGTACCTTTTACCTTTTGAATGGTGTTGATGATGTCATGGATAACTTCTTCACCCTCGCCGATCACAAAGGCATCAATGAAAGCGTGCATGGGTTCCGGATTCATGCAGGCATGACCGCCAGCGATCACAATTGGGTGGTTCTCATCACGTTCCATTGACTTGACCGGTAAACCAGCCAGGTCCAGAATATTTAATGCGTTGGTGTATAACGTTTCATACGGCAGGGAAAAACCGATCAGGTCAAAGGCCGCCAGTGGGTGGTAAGTTTCCAGGGAATACAGCGGAATGCCGTTGGCGCGCATCTGGTCTTCCATATCGCGCCAGGGTGCATAAGCCCGTTCGGCCAGGGCATCTTCACGCTGGTTGACCTGGTCATACAGGATTTTGAGGCCCACGTTGGATACACCGATATCATAAATATCAGGGAAAATCAGCGCCACGCTGGTCTCCACCGCGGCCCAATCCTTGATGGTGATATTCATTTCGCCGCCAACATAGCGGCCCGGCTTGCTTACCTTTAAAAGTATCTTATCAAGTCTGTTTTCAATTTCGGCTGGAGTTATCATGCGCCCGATTATACCCGCCTCGGGTCTGGTTCAAACCTGATATTTGTCGGGAATTTGGATGTAAAATATCCCATATTTAACAAATAAGTACGGGCAACGCATGACCGTGCCCATACTTATGGTTGAAATTGTGCGTTCAGATTCGGTAGTAACGCTCAAATAACAGGTTTGCCGTTCTTGTAAAACACTTCGCCATCGGCAATGATCTCTGCGTCAGCCATATCGCACAGCATATCCCAATGCAGGCCGGAATCGTTTTTGGAGCCGGTCTCGGGATAGCCTGCGCCAACTGCCAGGTGGATGGTGCCGCCCATCTTTTCATCAAAGAGCATGTTTTTAGTGAAGCGCTGGATGCCATAATTGGTGCCAATTCCAAATTCACCCAGGTAGCGCGCACCCGCATCCATGTTCAACTGAGAAGTTAACAGCTCCTGGTTCTTACTGGCTTTTTCTTTTACAACTTTGCCATTCTCAAACCAGAGTTCAATATCTGTGACCTCATTGCCCAATTCGATGGCTGGATAGCGGTAACGCACCCAACCATTGACCGATTCTTCAACCGGACCAGTGAAGATTTCACCATCCGGGAAGTTGACCTGCCCATCGCAGGGGATGAATACTCGGTTTTTGATCGACATGCTCAAATCAATATTTGAGCCCTTTAGAATGACTTTATCCTTGTTTGCCAGCCAATCTGCCAATTTTTGTTGTTCAATCCCCATCTGTTTCCAAAGCGCCACGGGATCTTCATGATCAAGCATCCCGGCATTGTAGACGAAATCCTGGTAATCAGAGAGAGACATATCCGCTTCCTGGGCCAGGGCCTGACTGGGGAAAACAGTCAGGCACCAGCGCAATTCTTTCCTGGCGGCACGTTCCATAAAAATCTTGCCCCACGGAGATCCAGCCCTGGCAGATCGAGCCATCCGGCTGGGATCGATCCCGGTCATGTTACGCGTATTATGTTCCGTCCAGATGTTCAGGGATGCGTCAAAGGTTTCAGCCGTAATTTTACGAATCGGAGAGACGTACGCCAGTTGTTCATCGCTGGCATATTTATAAAAAATTTCCTGCGCGCCTGGCACACTGCTTTGCAGCAGAACATGTGAACCAGCCTTGACAGCTTCTTCGTAAACCGCCAGGGTCAGTTCATCCGCCAGTGGGTGGGTGCGCAAGACAAACTGTTCACCAGGTTTTAGTTTTAGGGAGTAATGAACCAGTAATTTCGCCAGTTTTGAGACGCGCGGGTCGGGCATGTGAGCTCCAAAAATCTAAGATTGAGCTATCCTGGCACTTGCTGTCAGGGTAATTGTAAAAACATTTGAGGTTATGAAAAAAGCGGCTGGTAATGGGTGCCGGATTCTATCAAATTTTCAATTTCGCCATTTGAGAGCTCTGAATAATTCTGGCAGGCTTGCAGCACCAAAGGCAGGATGTGAGTATCGCCAGCGGTGCAAATACCTGTAACCGGGTAAGAAAGAACAAAATTGATGGCTTGCTGAATCTCGGCGGCCTGGGCAAAGGGTTCATACCAGGTGGTTGCGGTGTGTTGCCGTTCGCCCCACGGCCCGCGGGTAATCGACTTGATCACCAGCATGCCTACATCTTTTTTGACACATTCAGCCACCAAATCTTCAGCGTTTTTGCGATATATCGGGTTAGCCATCTGTACAAAATTAAGCGGGAACAAGACAGAATCGAAGTCGAAACGGCGCAACGCCTCCAGGTAAATAGCAGGAGCATCCACACCATGTCCGGTAATTCCCAGGTATCTGGTAAGTCCGGCCTGTTTTGCCTCGATCATGGCTTCGAGTGCTCCGCCTTTCATGGTAACTTGATCCAACTCTTCCAGGGTGGTCACTGCGTGAGCCTGATAGAGGTCAAAACTCTTGGTTTGGAGCAGCTTTAGCGATTTCTGCATCTCGGCCCAGGCCCCCTCGCGGGTGCGTTCCATGGTTTTACAGCCCAGGAAGAAACGTTCTCTTTCACGCGGCATCCATGGCCCGATGCGCAATTCGGCCTGGCCGTAGGATGGGGCCACATCGATATGGTTAATTCCCGCCTCAATCACAGTTTCCATGACCTTATCGGCCTCGGGTTGCGATATTTCCCAGAAGGCAGCACCACCGAAAATCGCAACTGTGCTCATGTGGCCGGAGCGGCCAAAGCGCCTGGTCTCCATAATTAAGCCCCCGCGGCTTGAAAGGCTGCGCTGACGATACTCTGGGCTTCGTCTATGACCTGGTTCAGGTGTTCCGCGCCAAGAAAGCTCTCGGCATAAATTTTGTAAATTTCCTCGGTTCCGGATGGGCGTGCGGCAAACCATCCATTTTCAGTAACCACTTTTAACCCGCCAATGGATGCGTTGTTGGCCGGTGCTCTGGTCAGGCGGGCGATGATCTTTTCACCTGCCAGGCTTTCAGCTTTCACATCATCCGGGGAGAGGTTTTTGAGCACGTTTTTCTGCGCGCCATTCGCAACTGCGTCAATTCGTTTGTAAACTGGGCTGCCAAATTGTTTTTCTAGTTCCTTGTAATGCTGACCAGGGTCTTGACCGGTAATGGCCGTGATCTCGGCCGCCAGCAGGTTTAAAAGCACACCATCTTTGTCTGTTGTCCAGACCGTACCGTCTTTGCGCAGAAAAGACGCACCGGCGCTCTCTTCACCGCCGAACCCGAAGGAGCCGTCCACCAGCCCATCCACAAACCATTTGAAGCCAACTGGTACTTCGGCAAGTTCACGCCCGAGGGCCCTGGCTACCCGATCGATCATTGAACTGGAAACCAGCGTCTTGCCGATCTTTGCATCTTTGCGCCAGCCGTTCCGATGGCGAAACAGGTAAGCGATGGCTGTCGCAAGGTAATGGTTCGGATTCATCAACCCGGCAGTCGGGGTCACAATGCCGTGCCGGTCAGAATCCGGGTCGTTTCCAAAGGCAATGTCAAAATCGTTTTTAAGCTGTATCAGGCCAGCCATTGCGTATGGTGAAGAACAGTCCATTCGAATCTTGCCATCGTGATCTACACTCATGAAACCGAAGGCCGGGTCAACGGCGCGGTTAACAACCGTGATATTGAGTTTATACAGGTCAGTAATGATATCCCAATATCCAACTGCCGCGCCGCCTAACGGGTCAACCCCGATGCGTAATCCGGAGGCAGCTATTTTTTCCATTTCAATAACATTGCCCAGATCGCGGACGTATGGCAAGGCAAAATCATGCGGTTGGGTGGTACCTGCTTGCAAGGCCTGTTTGAGGGACATGCGTTTAACGGTTTTCAATCCTTCGCGCAGAATTTCATTAGCACGGGCCTGAACAATGTTTGTAATTTCCGGGCCAGCCGGGCCCCCGCTGGGTGGGTTATATTTGAAACCGCCATCCCCGGGCGGATTGTGGGAAGGCGTGATTACTATGCCATCTGCCAGACCGGATGTGCGTGCCTTGTTGTATGTCAGGATGGCATGCGAAACAACCGGGGTAGGTGTGTAGGTTTGCCCAGATGAAATGCGAATTTCCAGGCCGTTCGCGGCGAAAACCTCAATAGAGGTTGCCTCGGCCGGTTCGGACAGCGCGTGGGTATCCTTGCCGATGAAAAGCGGTCCTGTTATGCCCTGTTGCTGCCGGTATTCAACCAGTGCCTGGCAAACCGCCATAATGTGATCTTCATTAAAGCTTCCTTCGGTGGAGGTACCGCGATGGCCGGAAGTTCCAAATGAAATTTGTTGGGCGGGATTCTCGCTCTCTGGATGGTTTGTGTAATAACGCGAGACAAGTTGGGGGATGTTTGTCAGCAGTTCGCGTGGGGCGGGTTTTCCAGCCAATGGGTTAAGGGACATGGGAAGCCTCCTGGGTTTTCCGTAAGGATGAGTGAAGTTAATCACTCTATTTTATCGTTTTTTGGTAAAAATACCCGAGTCAGGTTTGTGTATCTTTTTTGAACTCGCGGATTGATGACAGCGTGAATGGTTTTTTCTGGCTCTTGCTACACGAGCCAGCGACTGTGTATTCCAGATTGTTGCCCGAGGAACATTCTCAACTGGGCGCCATGTTCCTGAACGTGGCGTATATTGTCGAGCAGCAGTTCAGCAAATGTTATTTTTCCCCATGAGAATTTGCATAAGCGGTTGGCTTGTTCATCGGTCAATCCATTAACGATGTTGTTGCATTTCTCGAGGCAGTGTTGCATATAATTTAGTAATTCTTCGCGCATGTAAATTCTCCCCGGGATTAGACCGGATGGATCCAGCTCCAAAAGGTCGAAAGGTTTTGGCGGTTGAAAACCTTCAACCTCGCCTCCCAGGTAAAGATCCAGCCAGAACAATGTATGATAGGCTACATACCAGAAATCCGAAAGCCCGGCGGGCATGTCTGCGTCAAGCCATAGGTTAGAAGTCCACAAATCATCTGGACATTGCTTCAAGACATCTCCAAACATGTTAATGGATGCTTCCAACTGGCGCCCAATCATTGTTTTCCAGGCAGGTTCCATATTTTTCCCTGTTTTGGTTTTAATTGCGGAATTTCAATTGTTTCACGGTGTCACAAACTTCAAAAATCGCCTTTAAAATTTTAGTGGTTAAATCAGAAACAAAAAGCACCATCGCGTTATATAATCTTATTATCATTCTTCTAAACAGTACAGTAGCATAAGGGAAGGGCCCACATGAGCAAACCATTGATAACGATCGAACGGTTCTTATTAAGTCAGCAGCCCGAATATGCCAAGGGCGATTTGACAACGCTGTTTTATGATCTCGCCCTGGGAGCCAAGATCATTGCCATGCAAACCCGCCGGGGGGCATTCCTTAATAACCTCGGATATGAAGATACCACCAATGTTCAAGGAGAACGCCAGCGTAAACTGGATGTATCCGCTGATGAAACTATTTATAAACTGAATGACCATACTGGCAGGTTGTGTGCCATGGTTTCGGAGGAGCGCGAAGATTGGATCCGTATTCCTGATAATTTCTCCAAAGGCCATTACGTGCTGGTTTATGATCCGCTGGATGGCTCGAGTAATATAGATTCCAATGTCACCATTGGCACCATCTTTGGCGTTTTCCGCGCTTTGGATGAAGAAAAGCGCGGAAGGATTGAGGATTGCCTGCAACCGGGGCGCAACCTGGTGGCGGCTGGCTATATCATTTATGGCACCAGCACCATGTTTGTATACAGCGCCGGTCACGGTGTGCACGCCTTCACGCTCGACCCAGAAATAGGCGAGTTTCTGCTTACGCATGAAAACATGCGTTTCCCAGAGAATCCCACTTACTACAGCATGAACTATGGGGCCTATCCTTCCTGGTCTCCCGGCGTAAAGAAGTTTGGGGATTGGCTGCAATCCACTCAGCAGCCGCGCCTCTCCTCACGTTATATTGGTTCCTTGGTAGCCGATTTCCATCGAAATATGCTGTATGGCGGCATTTATGCTTACCCCGCGGATGTCAAATCTCCCAACGGCAAGATTCGATTATTGTACGAAGCTGGGCCAATGGCTTTTTTGGCGGAGCAAGCTGGCGGGTACGGCTCAACCGGTGTCAAGGCGATGCTTGATACCCAACCGGATCATATCCACCAGCGCACGCCAGTTTTTCTTGGCAACCGCTCGCTGGTGGAAAAGGCCGAAGAGTTTATCCGCGAGGATCACAAAGGATGAACAAATTGATCTCTCCGCAAACAGGCGGAGAGATTTTTATTCTCCGATGATCTTGACCAGCACGCGCTTGGCGCGCAGCCCATCAAATTCGCCGTAAAAAATCTGCTCCCAAGGGCCAAAATCCAGCCGCCCGTTTGTGATGGCCACCATTACTTCACGACCCATCACCTGGCGTTTGAGGTGTGCATCGGCGTTATCTTCACCGGTGCGGTTATGCCAGTAATTACCGAGCGGTTCGTGCGGCGCCAGGCTTTCGAGCCAGGTTTCATAATCATGGTGCAGGCCGCTTTCGTCATCATTGATGAACACCGAGGCGGTAATGTGCATGGCGTTGCACAGGCACAGCCCTTCGCGGATGCCACTTTCACGCAGGCAGGCTTCGACCTGACCGGTAATATTAACGAATCCGCGCCGGGATGGGATGTTGAACCATAGTTCTTTTCGGTAAGATTTCACATGATCTCCACTATAGAGTTGCCGTTATCAACGCCTTTGGATGTTTTCACAATGACAAACCGGTATCTGCAACCCCGAATACAGTTTTAAAAATGTCCTGCTTTTCAAGAGGTATAATATTTAAAAGCAGACTCGACTGCGGTCTTTGTTGATATTCAAAAAGATGGATGTGTATGGTCGTGAATCTATTCCATGTAGCCGGGCCAGCTATCCATCGAGTTTTAGTAATGTGTCAGGATATCTTTTACGATCCTAACCGATTTATTGGGAAAAAGCATGTCTAAATTAGATGAATTCGGCGAAAAGCTGTTCAAAAATCTCGAAATGGTTGTAATCGGTAAGCACAGCGCTCTTGAGCTGGTGGTGATTGGCCTGTTGTGCCAGGGTCATGTGTTGATTGAAGATGTGCCCGGGGTGGGAAAGACGATCATGGCACGTACCCTGGCACGCTCCCTGGGTTGTGTTTTCAACCGGATACAGTTTACACCTGATATGCTGCCCTCGGATGTAACCGGTGTTTCGATTTTTAATCAGGAAAATCGTAGTTTTGAATTTCGCCCCGGACCGATTTTCGGGCAGGTGGTGCTGGCCGATGAAATCAATCGCGCTACACCCAAAACCCAGGCGGCGTTACTGGAAGCGATGGATGAACGGCAGGTTACGGTAGATGGCGTCACTCATCCCCTGCCGCGACCGTTTATCGTTCTGGCAACCCAGAACCCGATCGAATACGAAGGCACCTTTCCCTTACCGGAAGCTCAATTGGATCGTTTTCTACTGCGGGTGCGGCTTGGATACCCTTCTATGAATGATGAAATCCGCGTTCTGGAAGGTCAGAAATTGCGCCATCCAATCGATGCGATTGAGGCGGTATTTTCTGCGGATGAGGTGCTGGCAGCCGTGGCGCAGGTGAAAAACATTTATGTGGCTCCGGTAATTCAAAGATATATTGTGGAACTGACACACCGCACACGTTCCAGCAATGATGTTTATCTGGGCGCCAGCCCGCGCGGCTCACTGGCTCTCTTCCGGGGCGGGCAGGCTCGCGCGGCCTTGCTTGGACGCGAATATGTCCTTCCGGATGACATCAAGGCGCTGGCTGAGCCAATCCTGGGGCACCGGATTATTGTCAATCCGGCCGCGCGTTTGCGCGAAGTTACCGCGGAACGGATCGTTCAAGAAATTTTATTGGCTACACCTGTGCCTGGAGGCAGTTTCGCTTATTAATGCGTAAAACTGGCTGGGTTTTGTTTTTGTGCTTATTTTTGGCCGGTCTGGCAGGCATGTTGACGACCGGGGTTGTCCTGTATGTACGGTTAATGTATATGGGGGCCTTCCTTTTAATTTCAACATGGGCCTGGACTCGGATTTCGCTCAATGAGTTGCGGATTACCCGGCGCGCACGATCTTTGCGCGCCAGCGTTGGCGATATTTTTGAAGAAACTTTTGAACTTTACAACCACAGTCAGATTCCGCGTTTATTTGTGGAAGTATTAAACCAGACCAACCTGCCGACCGCTTCAGGCTCGCGGTTACTGACCTGGATTGGCGGGAAAGAGAACCGTGCTTACATCGCGCGATCCTGGCTGACCCAGCGCGGCGCTTATCGTCTGGGCCCCACAACGTTAATATCGGGAGATCCATTTGGTTTCTTTACCCAAAAGCGCACCTTTTCCTCGGATGTTTCGCTTTTGGTATTGCCCATGATCATCCCAATGGATAATTTTATTTCTCCTGCTGGACTGCTGCCGGGTGGCAAGGCTATTCAGCGTAAATCACTGGACGTGACCCCACACGCCAGCGGGGTGCGGGAATATGCACACGGTGATGCCTTTAAGCGCATTCACTGGACTTCGACTGCCCGACACGGCAAATTGATGGTGAAAGAGTTCGAACAGGATCCGCAGTCTGAATTTTGGATTTACCTGGATGCTCAAAATTTTATCCAGGCTGAGTTGCCTTATGAAGCTCCCAGGTTGAGGGAAGGCTGGATTTTCGCAGGACGCCCTGAGGTTCACCTGCCGCCCTCCACGCTTGAATATGGTGTCTGTCTGGCTTCCTCACTGGCGCATTATTTTACAAAACAACGTCGGGCGGTTGGTTTTGTAACGGATGGCCCAATCTATACTGTCATTCCGGCTGAGATCAGCGAACGCCAGGAGAGCAAAATTCTGGAAATGCTGGCATTTGTGACCGGCGAAGGCCGCCTGTCGCTTTCCAGTCTTGTGGATATACAATCTCCGCAAATGCCGCTTGGTTCCAGCGCTGTTTTAATTACACCCTCCACGCGCGATGACGTACTATTGGCGGTTGAACTGCTCCAACGGCGCAAGTTGCAGCCAGTAGTGATTCTTTTGATGGCGTACAGTTTTGGCGGAAAAAAAGGCTCTGAAGAACTTGCCGCGAAATTAGAGCATCGTGGTGTTCCGGTCTGCAAGGTTTATAATAATGCAAATCTTGGTCAGGTTCTGGCAGGTTTCACCAGCCTGCATCACTCACAGGAGAATCGTTCATGGATCACACTCCCATCCACACTTTAGATTTGAACTTTCAGGGCCGCCCACTGGCGATTTCCTCTTATATGCTGGAACATAGCGGCGGGGTTATTCTGGTTGAATCTGGTCCAGGTTCAACTGTTGCTGCTCTTGGGGCCGGTCTGAAAATTTTTGGCTATGATTTGAAGGATATTACGCATGTGCTGCTGACTCATATTCATCTCGATCATGCCGGTGCGGCTGGCGAATTGGCTGGATACGGCGCCCAGATTTACGTACACCCAAATGGGGCGGCGCACATGCTCAACCCGGCCAAGCTGATTAACAGCGCCACAAGAATTTATGGTGATAGGATGGATACGCTATGGGGTCAATTTCTGGCTGTGCCGGAAGATAAATTGACTATTTTGCAAGATGGGGATGAGGTGACTGTTGGTAATTTGCGATTCCGAGCCTTGAATACGCCAGGCCATGCCGAACATCATTATTGCTACCAATTCGAGGATCTGTGTTTTAGCGGTGATGTGGGCGCGGTGCGCATTCCGGGTTATCCATATCTACGGGTACCCATGCCTCCGCCGGAGTTTCATCTCGAAAAATGGCGCGAAAGCATCGCTTTCTTGAAAAAACAATCTTTTAAACGAATTGCTCCAACTCATTTTGGAATATTTGAGGATGTAAGCTGGCATTTCAAGGCCATTGAATCGGCATTGGATGATGTGGAAGTCTGGCTGAATAAAAATATGCCCGCTGATCCGCCGGTTGAGATATTAAAAGAAAATTTCTCTGTCTGGATGGATGAACAGGCCATCAAGCAGGGTCTTGACCCTAAAGTAGCCGAAGCCTACCAGCTTTCCAACCCGATTGGAATGTCTGTTGATGGCCTTGTACGGTACTGGAAAAAATTCCGTATGCCGCAGGCCTGATTTTCATTTGGCCTGCTGACTTTAAATAAATAATAGAACGGAAAGATTTTCGTATTTTGCCGATATTGTGAAATGAGTACAATTGTCACAGATACCCGGTGACACCCACTACGCGCTTTGAAAAATTGCGTGTGATAAAATTTTCATACGGAAATTGACCGTACTCTAATTTTTTCAATGACAACAACCTAAATTATTTCAAAGATTGCCAGGCTGTTGCGGCTTTGGCGAGATCAAAAATCTAAGGAAACCTTGAAGATGAACCACTTTCTCGATGTTGCTGATTATTCTCCCTCTGAAATTCAGGATATCCTGGATTTAGCCATAAAGTTGAAAAAGGAATACTTTGTTGGAGGCAATAAGCCTCTCTTTAAAGGCAAAGTCCTGGCTTTGATTTTCCAAAAGCCAAGCCTGCGCACGCGGGTATCTTTTGATATGGCGATGCGCCACATGGGCGGAGACGCTCTGTATCTGTCCCCGGCGGAAATAGGTCTGGGTAAGCGTGAATCAATCGCGGATGTGGCGCGCGTTCTTTCCGGCTATGTCCAGGGAATGATGGCGCGGGTCTTTGAGCATGAACACGTGATCGAATTGGCACGCTGGTCGTCTGTACCTGTCATTAACGGTTTGAGCGATTTCAGTCACCCCTGCCAGGCCATGGCGGATGCCCTGACCATTATTGAGAAATTCGGCTCCTTGAAAGGCCTGAATATTGCTTATGTCGGCGATGCAAACAATGTTGCGGTTTCGCTCATGCATATTTCAGTCATGTTGGGTGCCAACTTCACGATCGCGAACCCTGAGGGGTACGACATGACGAAGGTCGCGATGGATACTGGCGCAAGCCTGGCTAAAACCAGCGGAACAAAGATTACTTACCTGCGCGATCCGCATGCCGCAGTAAAGGATGCGCACGTTATTTATACAGATACCTGGACCAGCATGGGGCAGGAAGAAGAAACAGCCAAACGTGAGGCTGTCTTCCCGCCGTACCAGGTCAACTCCAGACTGGTCAGCGAGGCCGGTAAGGATGTGATCGTGATGCACTGCTTGCCGGCGCACCGCAACCAGGAATTGACTGATGATGTAGCAGACGGTTCGCATTCAGTCATTTTCCCGCAGGCTCACAACCGCCTGCATGCACAGAAGGCGGTTCTGGCTCGTATGTTCGAAGTAGCGTAGGTAAAAATTTATCAATATCACTGCCTCTCGACTGCGCGGCGCTCGGGGCGAAAGCAAATTTCACTCCATTGAGGTGCAGAATATGAATTCGCAGGAATATATTGAGATTGAAGAGCAGTACGGTGCCCATAACTATCATCCACTGGATGTGGTGATTGAAAAAGCCGAAGGTGTCTGGGTCTACGATGTGGAAGGCAGGCGTTACCTCGACTGTCTCTCCGCTTATTCTGCAGTCAACCAGGGACATGTTCACCCGAAGATATTGGCTGCTCTGTTGGAACAGGCGAAAAAAGTTACCCTTACTTCGCGGGCTTTCCGAAATGACCAGCTTCCGCTGCTTTATAAGGAGCTTTCTGAAATTACCGGTTACGAAAATTCGCTCCCAATGAATTCTGGAGCGGAGGCAGTTGAAACCGCCCTGAAACTGGCGCGCAAATGGGCTTACCAGGTAAAAAAAGTTCCACGACACCAGGCTGAGATCATCACAGCCACTGGTAATTTTCATGGTCGAACCATTTCGATTGTCTCATTTTCGACAGAGCCATCATACCGGGATGATTTTGGCCCGTTTACGCCCGGCTTTTTGACGGTTCCTTATGGAGATGTGGAAGCCATCGCCCAGGCTATTACCCCCAATACCGCTGCCGTGATGTTGGAACCGATTCAGGGAGAAGCTGGCGTGGTCATTCCTCCGGCTGGCTATCTCAAAAAAGTGGCTGAGATTTGCAAGAAAAATAATGTACTCCTGATTGCGGATGAAATCCAGACCGGGTTATGCCGGACTGGCAAATTGTTCGCAAGTCAACATGAGGATGTGCGCCCAGATATGATCGTGATTGGCAAGGCTCTGGCCGGAGGGTTTTATCCTGTCTCGGCAGTATTGGCTGACAGATCCATCTTGGGCCTTTTTAAACCCGGTGAGCATGGGTCCACTTTTGGCGGTAATCCTCTGGCCTGCGCTGTTTCCCGCGCGGCGCTTAAGGTATTGACGGAGGAACACCTGGCTGAACGCGCCGCAGAAATGGGCGAGTACTTTATGGAGCAACTCTCTGAAATCCCCAGCCAGCATGTTAAGGAAGTGCGAGGGCGGGGACTTTTGATCGGCGTGGAATTGAACAAAGAATCTGGCGGTGCGCGTCGTTTTTGTGAAGGGTTAAAAGAAAAGGGCGTGCTGGCCAAGGAAACCCATGATTATGTCATCCGGTTTGCGCCGCCCCTGGTGATAGACAAGGAAACGATAGATTGGGCCTTGCCTCGTATTCGGGAAGTTTTGCAAATGTCGTAATTGTTACCCTATAGAGGCGACTCGTGAATGAGTCGCCTCTATTTATACAGGAGGTTCTATGGAAATTGGGATCCCAAAAGAACGCAGGCCGTTTGAATTCCGCGTGGGTCTTTCCCCCGCGGGGGTTGAAATTCTTGCCAATCAGGGTCATACCGTTTTTGTTGAACATGACGCCGGGCTTTCAGCCGGGTTCAGTGATTCTTCGTACCAAAAGTCGGGGGCAAATATTGTTTATTCCCCGCATGAAGCTTTTGGAAGGGCTGACCTGGTGCTAAAGCTGGCTCGGCCCATGCAAGACGAATTGCAGTGGATCAATCCTGGAACAACCATGATGGGTTTTCTGCATCTCGCCTCGGCCCGGCAGGATCGTGTGCAGGCCATGCTGGAGAGCAAGATCACTTCCATTGCCTACGAACAAATCCAACTGCCGGATGGCTCCATGCCGGTGTTGCGACCACTCAGCCAGATTGGCGGACAGCTCGCGGCGCAAATCGCCGCGCGGAATTTGCAGACGAATTACGGTGGCAAGGGCATCCTGATTGGGGGCATCGCCGGTGTCCCTCCGGCTGAGGTGGTCATCATTGGAGGCGGCACAGCCGGTTCAAACGCGGCGCGCGTATTCATGGGCCTGGGCGCACATGTTACGGTTTTGGATAAGGATATCAACGCGTTGCAACGCATCTGTGAACGGATCCAGAACGTGGTCACCATGATAGCGACGCACCGGAATATCGAGCGCGCCTGTGCATACGCGGACGTGGTTGTGGGAGCGGTGCTGGTGCCCGGGGAACGTGCGCCAATTGTTGTAACCCGTGAAACACTCAAAAAAATGAAACCGCGTTCGATCATGATCGATCTGAGCATTGACCTGGGCGGTTGTTTTGAAACTTCACGTCCTACCAGTCACGATCACCCGACCTATATTGAAGAAGGCATGATCCATTACTGTGTGCCGAATGTGCCCGCGCTGGTGGCGCGTTCTGCGACGTATGCCTTTGAAAATGCCGCGATGCCCTATATTTCTGAAATCGCCGCAAATGGGATCGAAACAGCGCTGAAGCATAACCCGGCTATTGAGTTGGCAGTGAACACCCATAATGGTGAACTCCTTCATCTTCAACAGTGGAATGCTGTGGAAGGAGATTGACAATGAGCTGGAAAAGCATATACCAATCACGGGTGGTTTCCGCCGATGAAGCTATTAAGGCGATCAATTCGGGCAACCGCCTTTTTCTAACGGGCAATGTGTCTGTGCCAAAAACGATTCTGGCGGCGCTTGTGCGCCGCGCGCCGGTTTTGAAGGATGTCGAAATTTGCCAGGCGCTGACCGTTGGCCCGGCTGATTTTGTAGCCCCAGAAATGGAAGGCCATCTGCGCATAAATACCATGTTTATCAGTGCCAATGTCCGCAAAGCTGTCCAGGAGGGCCGGGCGGATTTCACCCCTGTGCTTCTTTCAGAATTCCCCTTGCTGTTCAAGAACAAGGTGCTGCCGCTGGATGCCGCTCTGATTCACGTTTCTCCTCCAGATGAACACGGTTTTTGCTCGCTGGGCGTGGAGGTGGGGTTGACCAAGACAGCCGCGGAATCGGCCAACATTGTGATTGCCGAAGTGAATGAACAGATGCCGCGCACGTTGGGCGATTCCTTCATCCACGTCAGCCGTTTGAATTATGTGGTACCGGTCAGTTACCCGATCCCAGAAATGGCTATGGCGGAAGAAGGTGATCAGGCTACAGTGCAGAAGATCGCGGGATATATCGCGGAATTGATCCCCGATGGCGCCACCATGCAGATGGGGATTGGCGCCATTCCAGATGCAGTTTTGAATTATCTTTTCAATAAAAAAGATCTCGGCATTCACAGTGAATTGTTTTCGGATGGCGTGATCGACCTGGTGGAGGCGGGTGTGTTGACGAATGCGCGTAAAAGCCTGCATCCTGGTAAGATTGTGGCCGGTTTCATCCTGGGTACCAAGCGGCTATATGACTGGGTGGATGACAACCCGCTTATGGAATTGCACCGCACGGAATATGTTAACGATCCCTTTGTGATCGCTCAGAATGATCGCATGGTGGCGATCAATTCGGCAATCGAAATTGATTTGACCGGCCAGGTGTGTGCGGATAGCATTGGGCCAAAATTGTACTCAGGGGTTGGTGGGCAGTTGGATTTCATTTACGGTGCTTCCCGATCGAAAGGCGGCGTGCCGATCATCGCCATGCCCAGTACATCCATCCTGCGGGATGGAACCACGATCAGTAAAATTACCGTAATGCTCAAGCAAGGGGCGGGCGTTGTTACCAGCCGGAACCATGTTCGATTTGTGGTTACTGAGTTCGGCACTGCCGAATTGTACGGAAAATCCATTCGTCAGCGCGCCCAGGCTTTAATAAATATTGCACATCCGCAATTCAGGGAAGAGTTGAAACACAAAGCCGAAGAATTGAACTATCTGTAACGATTGTGTTAATAAGTGCAAACGGTGATGTTTTTCCGGTTAAACGGTGTAGAATTATTGTGAACAGCTCCGATATCTTATCTCATCACAGGATTATTTTATGGAACGTAGAGCTAAAATTGTTGCCACCATCGGCCCGTCGAGCATGGAAGCCGAAATGCTTGAGAAACTTATCCTGGCGGGGATGAATGTTGCCCGTTTGAATTTTTCGCACGGGACGCATGCCGAGCATGCCGAGCGGATTATTTGCATCCGTGATCTGGCCGAAAAACTCGGGAAACCGGTCGGCATTTTACAGGATTTGCAAGGGCCCAAAATTCGGGTCGGTATCCTTGATTCCTCCATCGAACTGGTTGAAGGAGAAATCGTCACCCTGTATGCTGAAAGTATCAAGGCGCCGGATGGAAAAGGGAAAACCATCCCGGTTGCTTTCGCTGAGTTATTTGACTGCGCCACGACCGGGGATCGGATTTTGTTGGATGATGGCCACTTATCTCTGACCGTGGTGGAAACTGGCAAATCCTTTTTATGCGCCCGGGTGCTGGTTGGCGGAAAACTGTCTTCGCACAAGGGCATCAATTTGCCAGGCGTGCGCCTGACTATCCCAGGTTTCACCGAAAAGGATCGATCTGACCTGGCTTTTGGCTTGTCCCAAAATGTAGATTTTGTGGCCATTTCGTTTGTCCGCACGGCCCAGGATGTTCAATCTGTGCGCGCAGCCATGGATGAGCTGGATGAAGAAGGCGACCATCCGTTGGTGATCGCCAAGCTGGAAAAACCGGAAGCATTGGATAATCTTGAAGAGATCATGAAGGTCGTGGATGGTGTCATGGTGGCGCGCGGAGATCTGGGGGTGGAAATGTCGCCCGAACGTGTGCCGATCGCCCAAAAACGTATCATTCAGTCGGCCAATGAGCATGGCAAGATTGTCATTACCGCAACCCAGATGCTCGATTCTATGATTGTGAACCCGCTTCCCACGCGCGCAGAGGCATCGGATGTGGCCAATGCCATTTTTGACGGCTCGGATGCCGTCATGCTTTCGGGCGAAACAGCCAGCGGAGCTTATCCGCTGGAGGCTGTCCAGATGATGGATCGCATCGTGCGTTCAGCAGAAACCAGCTTTGAGGAATGGGGGCATTATCACACACCATCCATTGCCAGCGGCGATGATGCTGCCTCGATGACACGCGCGGCTCGCGAACTGGCCCATGATTTGAATGTAGCCGCCATCGCAATCTTTACACATACTGGCCGGACGGCCCTGTTGATGTCAAAAGCGCGCGCTCGCGTACCGATCCTGGCGTTTACTCCCACTCATGCTACCATCGGGCGGCTGGCCCTCTTATGGGGTGTGATTCCATACTTTGTGCCGATGTCTGCCACTCTCAGGGATATGGTCAACAAGGCTGATAACCGGTTGGTTGAATCGGGTTGGTTGCAGCCCGGGCAACAGGTGGTGATTATCAGCGGTTTCCCGGTCAGCACGGTCAGACCATCGAACATGGCCTTGCTGCACAATGTTGGAGAGAAACTTTAAAATGAGATATTCATTCCCTGCTCGAAATTAAAATCCCAATCCCGATCAAGACACCGCCCAGAACGAAGAGGGCGGTGATTTTTTCGCCCAGAAAAAACCAGCCCAGTAGAGAACCGACCAGGGGTTGGGCGAAAAATGTCAGCGAGGCAACCGCCGCGGGGAGTTCCTTGAAGGCAAAATTCCATAGAAACATGGCGATGGCTGTCGATATGATTCCCAGGAACAGGATGCCACCGATAATACCCGGGGTGATGGCACCCATTCCCTGTGTGGTTAATTCCCACGCGCTGACCGGTAAGGTGAGGGGCAGCCCACCCAACAACATGATGGCTGACGCCTGCAATAGGTCGGCATTTGAAGAGACTTTTCGCACCAACACGGAATACAAAGCCCAGGTGATGGCTGCGCCCAGGAGTGAGAGGTTGCCAATAAACAGCGATGAGGATAACTGGGCGCTGCGCGGATCGATCACCGCCAGCACTCCCAGGCTGGCGAGCAGGATGGCCGCCATTCTACGCCGGGTAACGGGTTCCTTTAGTAGGAAAAATGCGAAGGGAAGCACCAGCGCTGGTGTTGCCGAGGTGACCAGTGAACCATTGGCGGCCGTGGAGAGTTTTGTTCCAACAAACTGAAAGCTCAGAGAAACCCCATAACCGATCACGCCTACCCCAAAATAGCTCCAGAATTGGCGGGAATTAACCGTAAAACCACCGCGCAGCAGGATGACAGCTCCCAATGCAAAAAAACCAAGCAAAAGCCGCATGGAGAGCAGTGTAAAAGGTGGTATGACATCCAGGACTACTTTGCTGACTACATACATACCGCCCCAAATGGCCGCGGCGGCCAGGCCGGCGATCAGTCCCAGAATCGAATGTTTTTGCATATCGGATGCCTCACTGCGGTTGATTTAATGGATGGGGGCGGTTAAGCCAGAGACTGAGAATTGCAATTGCGTAACCGGCTGCTGCCAGGGCGTATAGCCAGCGCCCGCCAAGAGCATCATAGATAGCACCCGAGATCGGTGAAGCCAATACGTTGACCAGCCCGGCCAGGGTCACTGTGTAGAGCGCCAGGACTGTGCCTGTCTCGTGGGTTTCGGTTTGCGAACTGATCAGACCGATATAGGATACTGTATAAAAGCTAAAACCCATGCCGCCTACAAAACGTACAACCATGATGGTGGCGATGGATGGCAGGATCAGAACCGCCAAACGGCCCAGGAGTGTCAATGCCAGGGAGATTAATAATAATTTATGTGACCCGGTGCGGCGCATAATCCGATCGGATAACACCATGAAGGGCAACTCAACCATCGCGCTCATGATCCCGGCGATGCTAATCACCTGTTTGGTTGCGCCTAAATCCGACAAATAGACATTCTCAAACTGGTTGACGCCATTATTGAGCAAGGTAATGGCAACCAACCCAATCGCGAAACCGAGCAGTGCGCGATTTTGTATAATTTTCCTGCCCGCCTGGCGTAACCCTGATCTGCCAATTGTGATGCTGGCGGGAGTCGTGAAATATTTGGGCGAGATCCAGAATAGCAAGAGACCCGTGGCGACCCAGGCCAAACTGAACCCTCCAAATCCGGCCTGGTAGCCCAGGTTTTGGATAACCCAGCCTGATATTGGTACCATTACAATCCAGCCGAGTGATCCGAAAACTCTTAAACTGCCGTATCCGGCTTCGGTGGCCCTGGCCATGGCCACACCAAGTGAGTCTGAAAGTGGGGCAGCGCTTGAAACCAGCAGAGAAGTCAGGATCATAATGATGATGATCGGCAGAAAGGATGTCTGCCTGGCGATCATCGTATATCCAACCGCGCCAGCCAGCAGGATGAGCTGCAAATAGCCGCGGGCCCCCGGTCGTTTTTTGATTTCGTTCGTGACAATGGGAGCTGCAAACAATCCTATTACAGCGCTGGTAGAGGCAATCGTGCCGATTTGTTTGCCATTCAGACCCAGGCTGATGTAAAACAGGTTGATAAAGGGATTGATAAACCCGGATCCGCCCATATAGAAGAAATAATATAGACGTGTGAGAGCCAGTTCTGGCGGTTGGAGTTTATTTTTCAGCTTCAGGAAAGACATTCGGTAATTTATTACCAATTCGCAAAAAATAGGACAAGAATATTTCCTGTCCTGAATGGCTTCGAGATTATACATCTCATTTTATGAGATGCTGGTCGTGTGAGAAAGCCTTTTGGATCTGCTTGAATACCCCTTTGGAATAAATAAGTCTCAGTCTTCCGGCAGACTGCGTCGCAAGTGTTTGACCTGGCTCCGGCGCTGCTTGGTTTGCAAGCGTTCGGTTTTGGAGGCCAGGGTTGGGCGGGTTGGCCGGCGTGTTTTGGGTGTCTCCATCGCTTTCTGAATCAGCGTGTTTAATCGGGCAAGCGCATCCACCCGATTCTGTTCCTGAGTACGGTAGCGTTTGGCCTCAATGATCAAAACACCCTCAAGGGTAATACGGCTGCCGGCTAATTTCAGTAATCGCTGCTTGACTTCGGGTTCCAGGGATGGGGAATTTTGAACGTTAAAACGAAGCTGGACGGAGGTCGAAACTTTGTTTACGTTCTGACCGCCGGGCCCGGAAGCGCGAACGTAATCAAGTTGAATTTCGCTTTCATCAATCATTCATTCTCCAGAACCAAAACTGCATGGGCGCCCACAGGTGGAAGGTTTATATTGACGTACCTTCCTTCAATGGAAAAAGGTAGTTCCCTTTGATCTGGAGCAAGATAGGTACGCGCTGGCCGTTCATCATCCAATCGTACCTTGATCGATAACCCGGCCATCTGCCAACTTTGATCAACGTGAGGAATGGCTTGCGAGGAACGTCGTGGATGATAACTTACAATGTGCACAATCTTCCGCTCAGGGTTGTTTTCTGTCCTGGGTTGGTGGTGCAGCGATACTTCAACCCAACCGGGGGCGTGGGCTATGACAAGCGCCGGCGGCAGAAAGTTGCGCAATTGTTTGATTGCCAGGGCGCGGTATGCCCAATAATCCCAGTTCCGATAGCCGCCAAAAAGCGGCACGGCAAAATACAAAATCTGGTCTTTCTGAACTGCGATAGGCGAGCCAAGCGAGTCCCCAACAGGTGCGTGTTGGTGGCTGGTGAAGTGATCCCAATCGCGGTTGAATAAGGCGCGCTTGATCTCCCCAAAACAGGTGGCCCCTTGAACGGGCTGTACCAGGTGAGCCTGGTCATAAAAAACATAATCATAATCAGCCGCGAGCTCACTGCCATCCAGCATGGCGCTATCAGGACGCAGATAAGACGGCCTGGTTGGGCTTGTACCACGATAAATTACTGGAATTTCATCTAATTGAAATTGCAGGTTGGCCGGGTCAAGTGCACCTGTGCCGCTGACCACCAATTTGCCACCTTTCGCCAGAAAGGCTGACAGCTTTTCCTTCCATAAAGGGGTTAAGGAGGCGCCATCCGGCACAAAAGCTGCGGGGTAATGGGAAAGATCAACGCTCTCATCCGCGATATCGAACTGGATGCCTGTTTCCAGCAACATCTGGGTGGCTCCTTCAATTTCGCGGTTTAGTGCACCAACTCCAGGCAGTGCCCCGGCAGGTGCATCCATCGTTAGCAAAACGATCTCCGCGGCTGGTTGCGAATTATTCAGCCAGGGTTCCAAAGCTTCCACGCGTGCGTAAGATTTACCGATCAGACGGTAAACAGCCTGATCAAGCGCTCCTCGTGGATGCAATTGATCGCCAATGCATATTCGACCGCCCGCTGAGAGGATGGTCCCGCATTCATAGTCGAGTTGATCCTGGGTTTTTAATCCGCCAAAGTCAGCCCACGAGCGATGAAATCGCCCGGTCATTCCGATCATTTCTTTCCCGCTGGTGCGCGCCAGGCGGGCCATGATCGGATAATGCATGTAACCCCAGGTCTCACCGGATGTCGGCAGGCTTTCAACTTCAATGTGGGTGATGTAGGGGAGAACCTCGCTCATTTCGGCGGTAACGGTGCCGTTATAGAAAATTGTGCTGCGTGGTGTTTTTTTCTGACAAATAGCACTTACCTTTTTGAAAAATGCCAGATCCTGCTGGCGGGCATAGCGCCAAACCGCCTGATCGTCTTCCAGATTCACTCCACTTTTGCGCATCCCTTCCATGCTCCAGGGCGAATAATTGGGCGCGGTAAAACAGATATCAAACCACCAGCCGTCAACCTGTGGGCCAAACATTGTGATGAGTTCTTCCACCTGGGCAATGAAGTAATCTGAATAGCCAGTGGCGAGATCCATGGTACTCCAACCCCATTCGCTGCTGAGAGGAGAGCGCATGTTTAATTTCCCGGCCTTGTTTACGCAAATCCATTCTGGGTGCTGCATGCCTGCCAGATCATCCCATTTGACAGATAGATAAATGGGGCAGCGAATATTCCGGCTGTGCAAGCTCTCGATCATCGTTCCAAGTAAATCAAAGTTTAGCCCGGGGTGTTTTGTACCTACCTTGGTGTCGTAATAGGAGTATCCGTGATGACACTTCGCGAAGATGTTGATCGTATCAACATGACCCATTTGCAGTGTTTCAACAAAAGTATCGGGGTTAAATTGATCCCCGACAGCCCCACATTCGAGCGCGGTATGAAAATCCAAGTGAACCTGGCGAAAACTGTGGTTGTTCTTCCGTTCGCTATCCATGGGTTTCAGAGAAAAATTTGGTTATCATCAGGTGATTTCCTGTAATTGGATCGGTTTATTTTGGCCGAGTCAGGTTTTCGGGGCGCAGGATTTCTTCCAGCTGTTCGCGCGTCAGCAGCCCCTTTTGCAGCACGATTTCGTTCACCCCCTTGCCGGTGGCATAGGCTTCACGCGCTACCATGCTGGCGTTTTCATAACCAATATAGGGGTTCAGGGCCGTCACGATGCCAATTGAGTTTTTGACAATGTCATCCAGGCGGTCACGGTTGGCGGTGATGCCGCGCACACAGCGCTCGGCCAGAATCAGACAGCCCTGGCGCAGGTAGATCAGGCTGTTCAGCAGGTTGCGGGCGATGATCGGCTCAAACGCATTCAACTGCAATTGTCCCGCCTCGGCAGCGAAAGAAACTGTAACATCATTGCCAATCACTTCAAAGGCAATCTGATTGACTACTTCTGGAATGACCGGGTTGACTTTCCCGGGCATAATGCTTGAACCAGCCTGGACGGGCGGCAGGTTGATTTCGCCCAGCCCGGCGCGCGGCCCGGAGGAAAGCAGCCGCAGGTCATTGCAGACCTTTGATAATTTAACCGCCACGCGTTTGAGCACGCCCGAAAGTTGCACAAATGCGCCCGCATCCTGGGTTGCTTCGACCAGGTTTCCGGCAGTAATGAACTGCATGCCGGTCAGGATGGAGAGTGCCTCGCAAGCCAGGGGTGCATAATCAGCCGGGGCGTTGATGCCCGTTCCGATTGCGGTGGCGCCCAGGTTGATCTCCTGGATGAGCAGGGCAGCTTCACGCAGGCGCTGCTGGTCTTCGTGCAGCATGACCGCGTACGTGCTGAATTCCTGACCAAGTGTCATGGGCACGGCATCCTGAAGTTGGGTGCGGCCCATTTTCAATACATCCGAAAATTCCCTGGCTTTTAAATCAAACTCGATGCGCAAAACTTCCATGGCTTCCACAAGACGTTTGATTTCAAAACCGAGCGCCACTTTGAGCGCCGTGGGATATACATCGTTTGTGCTTTGACTGAGATTAACATGTTCAAGCGGATGCAACTCGTTGTACTGGCCGCGCTCAAAGCCCATAATTTCTAATGCGCGGTTTGCGATAACCTCGTTGGCATTCATGTTGGTGGATGTTCCGGCGCCTCCCTGGATGACATCCACCACGAATTGATTGCGTAGTTTCCCGGCGCGGATTTCCTGGCAGGCGCGCGTAATGGCATGCGCACGTTTTGTATCCAAAAGGCCCAGCTTCAGGTTTGCCTGGGCGCAGGCTTCCTTGACAAAAGCCAGACCCTGGATCAGTGCAGGGTATGCCTGAATGGTGGTGCCGCTGATGGGGAAATTTTCCATCGCGCGCAGCGTGTGAATGCCGTAGTAACTGGCCGACGGAACTTCGCGTTCACCCAACAGGTCATGTTCGGTGCGGGTAGGGGCTGTTTTATTGAACTTATGGGTATTTTGTATCATGGGACTATTGTAACAAACATTGTGCTGTGCATTGCTGAAGATAATTCATTGTAACTTGACGATAGGTGCATATTATAGCGATTAATAAAGAGATGTTGGCTGAAGCTTCTAGCGCTTCAGCCAACATCTCTTTGTTGCTTGCCAATGACCAGCTAAAACATCAAGTCGTTGATCTGCTTGATGGTTTCGGGGCCAGGCCGCAGTTCTTTTTCAGTCAGGCGATTGAGGGCAGTATCTACGAGATGATATTTTTCATTCAAGGCCGGCTTTTTCGTGTCCAGGTAAATCAAACCAGTGACCAGCCAGTTATTTTCCTGGGCTTCTTCCAATTTGTGAAGCGCCTGGAACCTGGAGGTCGGATCGTAATCATGCTCAAGCTTTTTGAGCACGATGCTGGAGCCATCGTGCATTTCAACTTCCCGGACGGTGCCTTCTTCGAATTCGTCAGGGATGATGATTTCATCGCGGGCAGGGATAAATGAAATTTCATGCAGGGGCGCTTCGTGGTCCTTGCCCCAGGTATAGGAATGGTAGGCATTGTCCTGGTTGTTGAAAGTTACGCAAGGGCTGATGATATCCAGCAGGGCCAGTCCTTTATGCGCCATGGCAGCTTTAAGGAGTTCTTTGACTTGTTTCGGATCGCCAGCAAAGGAGCGGGCCACGAAAGTGGCGTTGGAGGCGATGGCTTCCATGCAGATATCGATCGGCATGTACTGGTTGATACCCTGCTTTTTCAAGGTCAGACCAACCTCAGCGGTGGCGGAGAACTGACCCTTGGTCAAGCCGTAAACGCCGTTGTTCTCGACAATATAAACCATATTGACGTTGCGGCGCATCATGTGCTTGAACTGTCCCATGCCGATGCTGGCGCTATCGCCATCACCCGATACGCCAATGCCCTTCATGGTGATATCGCCAAACAACGCGCCAGTAGCGATGGAAGGCATGCGTCCATGCAGTCCGTTGAAGCCAAACGAACGGTTTAGAAAATAGGTTGGCGATTTGCTGGAGCAGCCGATGCCGCTGAACTTGACCACGTTTTCGGGAACCAGGTTCATTTCATAGGCGGCAGAGATGATCTGGTTGGCGATGGAGTTGTGTCCGCAGCCCTGGCACAGGGTGCTCGGTAAGCCGCGATAATCGTTTTTGCTCATGCCGACGAGGTTTACCTGTACGTTTGCGCCGGCCATTGGAAGTGCCTGGTTCATATTATTTGCTCTCCTTACCGAACTTATGGGTATTTTCCATTGCCATAATTTCCTTCGTGATGCGTTTGGCTGTCGGCGGCATGCCGTCGCTGTAAGCCACTGAGACAAGCTTCGAGGCTAATTCAGGCATGGCGATTAATATTTCTTCGTATAGCTGACCATCACGATTCATTTCCACAATATAAACTTTATCTTGCTGGGCAATAAATTCTTTCGCTTCAGTTGCGATGGGCAGGGCGCGCAGCCGTAAAAGGTTGGTTTTAATGCCCTGTTCTGTCTCGAGCAACGCGCGTGCCTCATGGACAGCGGTGATGGTGGAGCCAAAGGTGATGATGCCTTTCCGAGCGCCATCCACATTTTCGATCACCGGTTTGGGTAGGTATTCCAGCGCAGTGGTGAACTTCTTCTTAATGCGCGCCATGTTGGTTTCCCAAACACCGGCTTCCTCTGAGTAGCGGGCATAGGGATCGTGACCGGTGCCGCGGGTGAAGTAGGAGCTTCCCGGCAGGCGATTGCCCGGCAGAGTGCGGTAGGGGATACCATCGCCGTCTTTGTCCAGATAGCGACCCCAGGGTTCAGTTAATTTCTTGATATCTTCTTCCCACAAAATCTTGCCGCGATCCATGGGAACATCCGGGTATTTGAACGGTTCCGACATCCACTGGTTCATACCAAAATCCAGGTCGCTCAATACGATGACAGGTGTTTGGATGCGTTCGGCGATATCAAAAGCGCGCCAGCCGAATTCAAAACATTCATTGACAGAGCCAGGCAGCAGGATGATGTTATCGGTGTCGCCATGACCCATATTCGCAGCGAAATTCAAATCGCCTTGAGATGTGCGGGTGGGCAGGCCGGTGCTGGGGCCGATGCGAGTTACATCCCAGATGACAAGCGGAATTTCAGCAAAGTAGGCCAGACCAACGAACTCTGTCATGAGGCTCAAACCTGGCCCCGAAGTGGAGGTCATGGCGCGTAAACCCGACCAGCCGGCACCCACGCACATGCCAATGGCGGCCAGTTCATCCTCAGCCTGTACTACGGCGTAGGTTTCCTTGCCTTCCGGTGTCTTGCGCAGCTTGGGCAGGTATTCGTTCAACTCTTCGGCCAGGCTGGTGGCGGGTGTGATCGGGTACCAGCCAACAAACTGCACGCCGCCATAGATGGAGCCAATCGCGGCTGCCGTGTTGCCGTCAGTCATGATCAGACCGTCGGTTTTGTTCATTGGTTCGATGTAATAAGGGTCTTTCTTTTCCAGATTAGCTTTGGCCCAGGCTGCGGCAGACTTGGCTACGTTCAGATTCAGGTCAACTGCTTTTCGGCGGCCTTTGAAGGCGAAGCTGAGCGCCGCGTCGATTTTTTCCATGTCAATGCCAATCATCTGGGCCAGGATGCCCACATAAACCATATTGGCGATCATGTCGCGCAGATTGGAGGGAATATCCGGGTCGTTGCGGACAATCTGCTTGACCGGCATTGGGTAGACAACAATATCCGTGCGGGTTACGGGTGCTTTAATTGAATCATCATAATAGAAAGCCCCGCCAGGCGTAACGCTGGCCTGGTCTTTCTCGAAAGAATTAGGATTCATGGCAACCACTATCTCACGTTCATCCCGGCGGGCGGTGTAACCATCCTTGCTGGCGCGGATAATGTACCATGTCGGCAGACCCTGGATGTTGCTCGGGAACAAGTTCTTGCCCGAGACAGGGATGCCCATCTTGAACAGCGCGCGCAGAATCGTCGCATTTGACGTCTGCGAGCCCGAACCGTTGGCGGTTCCTACTACGATGGAAAAATCATTGACAATACGCTGGGTCATAAGCTCCTCATTGGTCTTTGGAATTTTCAGGCAGCGCGCTGCGTGCGCCCTGTGGGATCGAGCAGGTCTGCCAGCAAGTCTGTGTGTTCAACCAGCGCTTTGTAACCGGCTTCGAAGTTTCCAGTTACGATGGCATTGACCATGGTTTCATGGTATTGCCAGACACTGCGCAGGTGGTTGTAATCGGTAAAAACATTCAAGCCAATGGCCTCATAGGATTCCCAGTAGGCTTCCAGGATGCCATTGACAAAGGGATTGTTCAATCTACAATAAATGGTGAGATGGAGTTGTTTATGTTCGTCGTGGGGGATTTGGATGGGTCTGCCGTCCAGCTTTTGCCAGGCGCTCTGAACCAGTTCTTTCAGCCGTTCACGATCTTCGGCAGTCAGCTTTTCCACAGCTTCGTTCCAATAGCTGGCTTCCATGTGCTGGCGCAGATCGGCGAACAGGCCAAAATTAGTCTTGTCGAGAGCCATCGCATACCCAAGGCTTTGGCGTACTGCCGGCAGGAAGGTAAAAGGCATGCGCCGCATGCCTTTCCGCGGCCGCACTTCTACCAGGCCGAGGGCGCGGGCTACTTCCAACTGTTCGCGCAGGCTGGCCACACTGACGCCTAATTCTGCGCTCAGCGAAGTTAGCGGGGGCAAAGTTTCCAGTGACTGCGGGTGAGCAGCCAGGTAGCGCATGAATTCAGACAAGTTCTCGAGTGAAGGCATATTATTCCGATAAATTTGATTAATCAGATGATTAAATATATCACGGGTAAAGAGCAAGGTCAAGATGGAAAGATGCCGAGTTCTTTTATGCTATACTTTTTATCCACCATAAATAAATTTGATCATCCAAAATCGCAAATGCCAATTATTAAAAGGTCGCCCATGAATCTGGTAAGCACAATAGTTCAGAATTTTTTCGATGGATTTGAAGAATCAAGTAATACTCTTAATCTTGAACTGCTTGGATCTCAATACGGCGATTCTTTTATGTTCGCAGGCCGGGCAGGCGCAATATCGATTAAAAAAGATGACTTCCTAAAGGTTCTTCCCAAAAGATACGGTTTCTTTAAAACAATTGGTCTGGTTTCTTCGAAAATTACTGCAATTGAAGAAACTCAATTGGATAAGAATTATTTCCTTGTCAGGGTAAATTGGGAAATGCGGTTTGAAAAAGATGGCGATCAACCGTTACGCGAGATGACTTCTGCAACTTATGTTCTAATCCAAAAAGAAGACAGATTGCAAATTGTATTTCAGCTTGACCATCAAGATTTAATTGAAAGAACCAAAGAGTTAGGATTATTGCCTTCATAGGGTGAATTGATGAAACCAACCATAAAATTGGCCACTAGCGCGACTCCAGATGGCGGAGAGATGGTGCTTTATCAGCATGACAATGACTTCTCGATCAGGATCAATGGGCTGGAACTGATGAACAGCCGCCAGCATGAATCAGAGCAGGAGCTGGCGCGCCTGGGATGCGCTCAATTATCCAGCCGTGCGGGTGTCAAAATTCTGGTTGGCGGGCTGGGGCTGGGTTACACGTTGCGGCAGGCGCTGGATATGCTGGCCGAAGATGCCAGCGTGGTAATCAGTGAATTGATGCCGGAGGTTGTAATTTGGAACCGCGAGTATCTGGGCAGTTTGAACAACAATGCCCTGGAAGATAGGCGCGTTGAAGTTGTCGATGGGGATATTTACCAGCTTATTGCCAAAACCTCCGACCAGTTTGATGCGATCCTGCTGGATGTTGATAATGGCCCGACGGCTATGGTTGATTCGGGGAACCAGCGACTTTATGACCCGGCCGGAATTCAAATCTGCCGCCGGGCCCTGCGCAAACAGGGAATTCTGGCGGTCTGGTCGACTGAGCCGAGTAAAAAATATGAGAGATTTTTGAAAAATGGCGGGTTCAAGGTGAAACGCTATAAGGTGAAAAACTACCCGGGCAGCAAGACGAAGCCGCTTTTCATCTGGGTTGCGGCAGAGGATGAAGCCATTTTGCCTCCCGGCGGTAGCGAGCCAACCCAATTGGATCGTAAAGAGCCTTTGGAAAATCGCAAAACCACCCAAAAGAAGGTTCCGGCGAACAAGCTCAAGTCGCATAAGCCTTCTATTTTGCCAGGCAAAGAACATTCCCGGCCACAATCTAAAAAAGGAATCCCCAGGCCACCTTATAAGGAGCAGGTATGACCTCAAACCAGACCACTGTCGATTTTATTGTTGAGCAGATGTCAGGTGCTGGTGTTGTTTCTGCTAAGAAGATGTTCGGAGAATACGGCATTTTTTGCGATGGGAAAATGGTGGCAATTGTAGGCGATGATCAATTATTCTTGAAGCCTACCGCAGCCGGACGGGCTTTCCTTGGCGAAGTGGAGGAAGTACCGCCTTACCCAGGCGCGAAACCGTACTTCTTGATTTCGGGCGAGCATTGGGATGATCATGAATGGATGAACGAATTGACCCGGCTAACCTGCGCCGGGCTTCCGCTTCCGAAAAAGAAAAACAAGTAATAAAAACTCCTGGCGAGGCATTGCACAAGCGTGCAAACCGCCAGGAGTTTTTTTATTTAATCGCAGAAATTACGATTTCAGCAATTCAATGGCAGCCTGAGCCATCAGAGCAGCGCCGGTGGGCAGGGCTGAGTCGTCGAAATCAAATTTGGGGTGGTGGTGACCGTAGACAAAGCCTTTCTCAACGTTGGTTGAACCAACGAAGAAGAAGGTGCCGGGGATTTTTTTCTGGTAAAAGGCGAAGTCTTCCGCGCCCATGGTAAAACGTCCGCGTTCATCCAGGTTGTGTCCGGGAAATAAATTTTCTGCGGCGCGTTTAACCGCCGCTGCGCCGAAGCTGTCATTAATCACCGCTGGTGTCAGGTTGTCGATCTTGATCTCCACCTGGCAGCCCATGGCTTCACCGATGCCCTGGCAGATTTCCGCCAGACGTTTAAATGCCATTTGCTCCACTTCGGGTTCAAAAGCGCGGATGGTGCCTTTCATTTCGACAGTTTGAGGAATAACATTGAAGGCCTCCCCACCGTGCAGAACACAGAAGGATACCACGCAGGCTTTTTGCGGGTCGGTGTTGCGTGAGCTGATGGTTTGGGCGGCAGTGATGATCTGCGCCGCTGCTACCACTGGATCGATGGTCTGGTGCGGCATGGCGCCGTGCCCACCCTTGCCAGTCAGGGTCAGGTGGAAGACTCCTGCGGAGGCCATGACTGGACCGGCGGCGACGCCCAGCCAGCCGACTGGCTGTTCATTCCAGATGTGCAATCCCAGGCAGCGGATTGGGGCCGGGTTTTCCAGGGCACCGTCTCGAATCACAACTTCTGCGCCGTTCATGCCTTCCTCGGCCGGTTGGAAGAGCAGCTTGATTGTGCCGGGGATTTCATCGCGGTGAGCGTTGAGCAGCCGGGCCACAGTCAATCCGATGGCGACATGACCGTCATGACCACATGCGTGCATCAGACCCGGGTTCTGGGAGGCGTAAGCGGCGCCGGTTTGTTCGCTGACCGGCAAGGCATCGATATCAAAGCGCAGCATAATAATCGGGCCGGGTTTGGCGCCGTCAATCATGGCGATCACGCCGGTTTTTGCGATGCCGGTTGTGACTTCCAGGCCGATTTCACGCAACTCTCTGGCGATAATCCCGGAAGTACGCACTTCCTGGAAGCCAAGTTCGGGGTGCATATGCAGGTCGCGCCGGATGGCTTGCGAATAGGGGAACAGGTTGAGGGCTTCCTGATAAAAATCGCTCACGCTATCTCCAGTTGATCACGCGGAAAGTTTCTTCATAACGCGGGTTTTCGGGGGTGCTGTCGCCTGCCAGCCGCGTGCGCATGCGCTCTTCAAGTTTGGCAGGGTCACCGATTTGAGAAACATGCTGCTTGAGGGCTTCAATTTTTAAATCCCAGGTGTCGGTCACATCCATGACAACGTTTGGTTGGCTGGTAAGCGAGGCCCAGACTTCCTTGGGCGTGTGCGGTTCCCAGCCTTCCCGCAGCAGTTCGGGAAAGAAGAGTTCATTGCCGGCTGCTGGGAAAACCGCGTCCAACACCACCTGACCGGCTGCCCGGTGATCTGGATGGTTCAAACCGTAGGTGGCGAATAAGTTTTGCGGATCGCAGGTTACCAGTACATCCGGCTTTACCTGGCGGATGACACGCACGATATCTTTGCGCAGTGCCAGATCGGCTACCAGGTAGCCGTCATCCCGATCCAGGAAATTGACTTCTTTAACGCCCAACACGCTAGCCGCGGCGCGTTCTTCTTCGTGACGCAGGGCACACAGTTCATCGCCTGGAATGTGTTTGTTGTTGTCATTGCGGCCCTTGTCGCCGCAGGTGATCAGCGAATAGATTATTTCATGACCGGATTTTGCCCAACGTGCCAGGGTGGCGCCGCAAAAAAATTCAGGATCATCCGGATGTGCCAGAATAACCAGTACCCGTTGTTTTCCGGGCCATTTTGCTGAGATATCTTCCATACTGAAATTTTCCTTTTGTAAAAAACTTTGCTTTTGAATAAAAAAATCAGACAGCACATACTTGATCGTCCCATGCATGGGTAGACCGGCGTGCTGCCTGACCTGGTTTCATTGGATTACTTTTTGGGTGCTGTTTTTTTCTCGTTTTTGCCGCAATCGCAATTTCCGCCATCATGTTTGTCGCATGGCTCTCCGGCTTTACGCCGTAGCGCCTCTAACTCGTCCCATGGCTCTAACAGATCGCGTTCGTATTCCCGCACGATCGGTCGTTCGGGTCGTTCAAATCGTTCGGGCCGTTCGGGGCGATCGTGATGTTCGGTATGTTCAACCACGCGCGGATCGAGTTCAACCTGAACCACGTTGCGCAGCGGGTAGGTGTCCAAAACCTTGCCTTCGCCATCCGGGGTTACCACGCGCTTGCCGCGTTTCGGCAGTTCCTTGCGAGCCGCGACATACTGTTCATATTCATATATCAGACAACAGCGCAGACGCCCGCACATCCCGGTGATTTCGGTGGGAGTCAGGGAAATGCCTTGTTCTTTGGCCATTTTGATCGAGATTGGGCTGAATTCCGTCAGGAATTTGGAGCAGCAGCGTGTTTCCAGGCCGCAGGCGCCCATGCCACCCAGAAATTTGGCTACATCGCGCGGGCCGATCTGGCGCATTTCAACCTGGGTCTGAGGATAAAGTCGCTGCATATCCTTGCGCAGGCTTTTCAGATCGACCTTGTCTTCGGTTTCGGTGCTGAACATAAAGCCCAGCCGTGCGCCATCAAAGGAATATTCGGCCGCGATGATTTTGACCCCCACCAGCTTGAGTTCGGAGGCGCGCGCGCGACAGTTAATCATGGCCTCGGTCTGTTTTTGCGCCCAGGTTTGGCGCAGCAGCAAGTCAGCGGGAGTGGCTTTTCGTTCAATGAGTTTCCATGTGCCTTCGGAGGGCGGCGGAGGATTCTGAATGAACTGCATGACATCCCCAATCTGACGGCCGCGTACAGTATCAACAACTACATAATCACCCACCGCTATATCCGGGATGGGTGTAGCGTCAAAATGATAGACTTTTCCTATTTTACTAAAACGGATACCAACAATATTGAACTTATGGGTACTTTCCATATTCGGCTGCATAACTACCATTATTAGGGCTGTAGATTAGATAACGTTGATGGTGGGGGCGTCGCTGCCGTTCAGGGCAGCCAGGCTGACGCGCGCGGCCACGGTTTCTGCCAAACTTTGCAGGGCTTTGGCTGTATCTGAATCAGGTTCTGTGATCACAATCGGTTTGCCAGAATCTCCGCCGATACGCACATTGGGATTGAGCGGAACAGCGCCTAGGAAAGGCACATTGTAATGTCTGGCCATTGATTCGCCACCGCCCTGACCGAATACATCCATGCGCGAGCCGTCAGGCAGGCTCAGGTAGCTCATGTTCTCAATCACTCCCAGAATGGGCACTTTCAGGGTTTGGAACATTTCCAAACCGCGGCTGGCATCTTCAAGTGAAACCGCCTGAGGCAGGGTCACGATCACCACGCCGGAGAGTGGTAAAGCCTGCGCCAGCGAGAGAGGCGCATCGCCCGTTCCCGGCGGCAGGTCGATGATCAGGTAATCAAGCTCGCCCCATTCCACATCGCTGATGAATTGGCGGATGGCAGAGTTGAGCATTGGCCCCCGCCAAATAAGAGGCTGGCCAGGTTTTACCAGGTACCCCATCGACATGATTTTGACACCGTAGGCCACGGCGGGCTGCAGCTTATCTCCCTTGGGATTGGGCATGAACATGGCGCCCATCATGGTTGGGATGTTAGGCCCGTAGATATCGGCATCCATCAGGCCGACCCGTGCGCCGCTTTTTGCGAGCGCAACAGCCAGATTGACCGCGACCGTGCTTTTGCCCACCCCACCCTTGCCGGATGCAACCGCGATGGCGTTTCGGACCGGGGCATTCACCAACCCGCGCATCCTTCCATCATTGGGAACATCTGAATCCAGCTTGACGCTGACTTTTTTGGCTCCCAGGGCTTCAACGGCTTGACGAGCTTCTTTTTCAATTTGTCCGCGCAACGGGCAGGCGGGTGTCGTCAGCATGACACTGAAGCTGACATCGCCATCTGCGCCGATATTCAAATCTCTTACCATACCCAGGCTGACGAGATCCTGGTGTAATTCCGGTTCCTGTACTTTACCCAGGGCGGCAAGTACGGCTTCTCTGGTGATTTCGGTCATTTATTATTCCTATGGATAATGGTTTTCCCTCGTTAATTTTCAGCGGGGGTTGTTTTTTGTGGCGGTTAACGGAGATGATGCAGCAAATTAAAAAGACACTGCAGGTCAGGATTATACCCTAACCTGCAGTCATGCAAACATTGTCGGAGTTGTGATTAATTGGCCGAGTTAGGGCTTTGCAGCCTTGGCGGCCGCCTTTTCAGCACGAGCGGCTTCTTCGCGGGCGTTATTCTTGGGGCGGATGCCCGCGTAATAAGATGCCGGCTTCATCAAGCGTTCTTTGTTCAGCAAGTTGCGAGTGTAGGATGCGATTTCGAAGTCATGATCCATCTTGATCGCATCGAAGGGACAGTACTCGGCACAGAAACCGCAGTTCATGCAGATATCGGCGTCAATATAGAATTCTGCCGGCTGTGGAAGTGGGCGTCCGGTAACGGGATCGCTGGTACGCACGATCCAGATGCACTGCGGAGGACAGGCTTTGGCGCAGATACCACAGGAGGTGCAGCGAATGTTCTTCTCACCGTTTTCACCTTCATCATACACCAGGAATGGCACATAACGAAATTCTTCGGGGATGATCAACCGCTCTTCCGGGTACTGGATCGTGAATGTGCCACGCGTGTCTTTGCTGGAATGAAATTCCACTTTGCTGTAGCGTTTGAACAGCCAGCGGATATCCTCGGTATACGATTCGAAGAACCGGGAAAACGTTACGCTCAGACCTTTTATTAAACCTTGACCATACATAATACACGCTCCTACCGGTCGAGTTCACCGAGCACGATATCAACCATGCCCAGGATGGTAACAAAATCGGCGATCTTGGTGCCCACACACATTTTTTCCACCGAGGTGATGTTGATAAACGATGGAGTGCGAATGTGGTAACGATAGGGGTTGCCCTTGCCAGTGGAAATGACATAAAATCCGAGTTCGCCCTTGGGAGCTTCAACGCGTCCGTAGACTTCGCCAGCCGGTACGCGCACCTGGTATTGCGGCTTGCCAGCCAGGAACGGGCCTTCGGGGATCTGCTTGACGGCCTGCTGCAAAATGCGCAGACACTGGCGGATCTCATCCACGCGCACCAGGTAACGATCGAGCAGATCGCTGTTGTGACGCACGGGGATATCGAATTCAAAGCGGTCGTAAATTCCGTAGGGGTCAGCGCGGCGGATGTCGTAAGGGATACCGGCAGCACGCAGTGTTGGCCCGGTGACCGAATAGGCCACGGCATCTTCAGGGCTCAGGTAACCGATACCCTTCATGCGCGCCACAAAGATTTCATTTTCTGAGAGCAGCCGGTCAAATTCTTCGATCTTGCGCGGCAGGCGTTCGAAAACAAGATCCTTGATCTTCTTCATGTTGGCTTCGTCGATGTCGCGCACCACGCCGCCAAAGCGCTGGTAATTGCACATCATACGCGAGCCAGCCACGGCTTCATAGATGTCCAGGATCAATTCTCGCTCTTCAAAGGCGTACAGGGCCGGGGTGAAATAAGCGCCCAGGTCGTTCCACAACATGCCAAACAGGATCAGGTGGTTCTGGATGCGGCTGAGCTCGCCCATGATCACACGGATGTATTCGGCGCGTTCGGGCACCTTGAGCCCCATTAATTTTTCAACTGCCAGGGCATACGGCCAGGCGTTGTACATAGAGTTGAAGTAATCCAACCGGTCAGTATAAGGTACGTTCTGCAGGAAGGTATTTCGTTCGCCGATTTTCTCGTGGTTGCGATGCAGATACCCCATGACAGGTTTCAGGCTGACAATCGTTTCGCCGTCCAGAACTACTACCGCGCGGAACACTCCATGTGTGGATGGATGCTGCGGCCCCATATTAACGATGATATGATCGGTTTTTATGCCGTCCTTCTCCTCCGTCTTATATTTTTTCAGGGCCGCATACAGGGCTTCTTCCGGATCGGTGGGCGTCCACTTCTCGGGATCAAAACCGGGTTTGAACATGATGTTATCGCCGTAGGGGTTGCGAGCTTCTGCATAACTGTGCTTGCCTTCGGGCCAACGGCTTTTGAGGGGTTTATTATCTTCTTCGTGGAAGGGTTCCTTGTAATCTTTGCGCATCGGGAATCCTTCAAAACCTTCCCACATCAAAATTCGGCGCAGGTCGGGATGTCCGGTGAATTTAATGCCAAACATGTCCCAGGCTTCGCGCTCCTGGAGTTCAGCGCCGGGCCAGACAGAGACCAGCGAGGGCACCTCAGCCGGGTCAACGCGCTCGGTCTGGGTTTTAAAGGTCAGAGCCGGGCCGCCCGTGGTTTTGTAGACATGATAGACAACTTCAAGTTTGGATTGCTCGGGATAATCCACGCCGGTAACGTTGGAGAGCAAATCGTAGCCCAACTCATCCCGGATGGCCGTGGAGACTTCCACCAGGGCTTCTTTTGCAACCATCCAGCCGGAATAACCGGGGCGGGCATCGGGTGTGACCCGGCCTGGAAATTTGGCTGCCAGATCAATCGTTTCAGTGAGTACAGGGGTTGCCATATTGGATTTATGGGTACTTTCCATCTTATTTCTCCGGGGCGTTTTGGGCGGAAGGCGTGGCCAGTTCGGCAGCCTTGGCCTTGATTTCAGGGATACGGCGTGGATCGATCAAATCCGGACCGAGGAAGGGCACAGCCACTTCCACTGAGTCGCCGCCTTTTTGATACCAACGCACCTTGCTGATGGATTGTTTGTCGATTTTTTCCTGGAGTTTGATCATCCCGGCCACCAGCGCTTGCGGGGTGGGCGGGCATCCTGGAACGTAAACATCCACAGGTAGGAATTTGTCGATCCCGGCCACCACGTTGTAGCCTTCCTTGAATGGGCCGCCGCCTGAAGCGCAGGCGCCCATGGCTACCACGTATTTGGGCTCGGGCATCTGGTTGTACAGGCGCACGATGGCCGGTACCATTTTCTTGGTCACGGTACCGGCGACGATCATCACATCGCTTTGCCGGGGGCTGGGGCGCATCACTTCCATGCCAAAGCGGGCCATATCATAGCGGGCAGCCTGGGCCGCGATCATTTCGATCGCGCAGCAAGCCAGACCGAACATCATAGGCCAGATGGATGAACGCCGCCCGAAGTTGTAAACCCGGTCAAGCGTTGTGATGGCTACCTTGCCATCCAACTCGGATGGAATGTTGAAATCCGGCAAGTTGAGTTCATTTGTACTCATATCATCTCCTCGAACCAGTCCTGGTAAATTGCCAGAAGGATATCATCATTGGCGAGAGCCGGATCGTCTTCGAAGCCGGGTAGTTCCAGCGCCCATCTATAAATCATCTGGAGACTGACATCTTCCAGCCTAACCAGCGGGTGAGCGGCTTTGAGAGCCAGCGCCAGCGCATAAGTTGCTTCCCAATTAAGAGACTCTGCCATGATATTGAACTGATGGGTACCTTCCTTTGTGAAGATTATAGCGAGTTGAACTTGAACCGTCAATTGAATTATGCAAATATATATTTGCATAATTCAATAAGTGATGATATGATGACAAATGTCATGACAAAATCCACCGCCCGGCAGCGAATCCTGGGCTATTTGTCTCAGCATAACGGCGCCAGCGCGTTGGAAATCAGCCGCGCCCTGAAGGTAACGGCTGCCAATATCCGACATCACCTTTCCATCCTGGTTGCGGATGGAAGGGCGCAGGTGCTCGGTTCGCGTCAGGAGCAAGACAGAGGACGCCCGGTGCAGGTGTTCGGAATTGGTGAAGCCGCGCAGGGCGATAATCTGGAGGCATTGGCGGGCGTTTTGCTGGTTCAGTTATTTGAAAACGCCAGTCCAGAAGAGCGCGATACCCTTTTGCAGAAGCTTGCAAATCGGCTGGCGCCACGACTGCCAGGGGAAGCCAATCTGCACATCACCCGGCGTCTCGCACAGATCATCGCCCGCCTTAATCGTTCCAGCTATGCTGCGCGTTGGGAAGCGCATGCCATCGCTCCGCGCATCATCTTTGATCACTGTCCTTACGCGGCGTTGATTGCTGATCATCCAGAAATCTGTCTGATGGATCGTTGTATTTTGGAGCAGGCACTGGGTGGCCGCGTAGAACAAACTGCGCGCCTCGAAAAGAATGCGCGCGGAACGACTTTTTGCCAGTTTGAGTTGAGGTAATTCTTGTTTTGTAATAATATGAAAAACACCCACAGAGTTTGAACTTTGTGGGTGTTTGCTTTCATGCAGGGAAAATGACCTATATTTTGCTCAACGCCTGTTCCAAATCGGCCAGGATGTCATCCACATCTTCGATCCCGGCGGAGAGCCGCACCAGCCCATCCGGGATGCCGACCCGGGCGCGTTCCTCGGGCGTCAGCGCGCGGTGCGAGGCCGTGGCAGGATGCAGCACCAGCGAGTAAACATCGCCCAGGGTGGTGGCGGGCAGGCAAAGTTCCAGCGCCTCCATGAACCGGAATACCAGGGCTTTGTCGGCATTTTTGATTTCAAAGGATAGCATGCCGCCGTAGCCGCGGCCTTCAAAAAGCTGGTCTGCCAGTTGGTGCTGCGGATGCTCCGGCAGACCAGGGAAGTTGACTCTGGCAATGCGCGCATGACCGGCTAAATACTCAGCCACTTTTTGCGCATTCTGAAAATGCTGGCGCATGCGCAGCGGCAGGGTTTTGATGCCGCGCAGAACCTGCCAGGCTTCAAAAGGCCCCAGGATAGAGCCGACCAGTTTGTTTGTTTCGTACAGCTTTTTCTTATTTTCGAGCGAACTGGCCACCACCCCGGCAGTGACATCGCCATGCCCACCCAGGTATTTTGTGGCACTGTGGATCACAAAATCAACACCGTATTGGTACGGGGTGAACAGGTATGGCGAGGCGAAAGTGTTATCCACCAGCATTAAGGCGCCATAGGCGTGAGCCAGTTTTGCCAGCGCCGGCACATCTGCGACCTTGAGCAGCGGGTTGGAGAGAGTCTCGCAGATCAACAGCACCGGATGGCTTTCCTTGAGTGCAGTTTCGGTGGCTTGCAGGTCGGTCACATCCACAAAACGAGTGCTAACCCCGAGGGTGCTGAATAACCCGCGCAACATGCTGAAAGTGGCTCCATATACATCCAGGGCGGCCAGAACGGTGCTCCCAGCGCGCGCGCCAGCTACCAGCAGGGCGGCGTGGATGGCTGCCATCCCTGACCCGTAAGCCTGAACAGCTTCGGCGCCCTCCAGGCTGGCAACCGCTTCTTCCAGGGCCGAGACAGTCGGGTTGGCGTAACGCGTGTATACAAAACCTTCCGCTCCGCCAAGCACCGCGTCGGTATCATCCATGCTGTCGTACACATATCCGGCGGTGGGCCAGATGGGGGTTGCCACAGGTGTGTATTTTGCGCCTTTTTTGCGTTCACCAGCGTGGATGGCGCGGGTCTGGAAGGCTTTGCTGGAAAGATTCTTCATGGTTTGTGTTGCTCCTTTATTTAATATCTTGTAATATCCTGCTGGTTGATTACCGTCAGCAGGTTCTTAATTGTTTTGAACCAGTTCTATACTATCCCTCCCACCATTTTAGCACGCGCAGTGCGCGCAAAGTATTCCAACGGCTGGGATGCCCGGGTGTTTCCAGGGTAAAAAATACCTTGCCAGTCCAGGGCTGGTTCAAATTCCAGGAACCGTCTGCATTTTGCTTGCTGATCAGCAAATCGATGGCAGCCTGCATGCGGTCATCGCGCGGGGCGTTGATGGATTGGAAGTAGTCCAGGCCGCGCAGAAAGTCATAATGCCAGCGTGGCGGGAAGCACATGCGGGTGAATTCCTGGCGGGCGGGCAGACCTGTGCGATGTGATTGGTATAGTTGATGCAGAAGCAGGAATTCATGGGCGCGCTCGATGGCTGGTTGAAAATCCTGCCTGCGCTCTGGGGCTGCCCGGCAGTATTCCCGCAGCCCTTCCAGCGCCAGGATGGTGGTATGGAAGGAAGCATGGGTGGCTCCGCGCGGGTGGCGGCAGTTCCAGCCGCCATCTGGCATCTGGTCGTGCCGCAGAAAATTTGCCACGCTGTGAACGCGCGGATCGGGAGAGCCAAAGTAGGTCAGCAAACCCAGCAGCATGCCGTTGATGCACGTCTCGCTGGTGCGCATGCTCTTTACCAGGTTGATTCCGCCGTCTTTTTCAAGATCGCGTACGAAAAAGTGCGCGCAGCCGCGCAGAGCCTGTGGGTTGCCGGGCGGCAATCCCATTTGGAAGAGCAGGAGCAGGGTGTAGGTGGTGCTGGTCCATTTGGGGCTGTACCAGCCGCCGCCCCATTTGCCGTCTTCATCCTGGCGGGCAAGCAGTTCTGCGCCCCAGCCAGTTTCTGCCACTTGCGCCTGCTCTGCCTGGTACTCTTCAGGTGGTTTCCCAAGCAAGTCGCGCTGCACCTGCCAGCGGATGGAGGCGTCTCCGGTCATCAGCCAATCGATAACTTCTGTTTGCATAACGTTTATTATACTTTTCAGCCTTGTTCCTGTGCGTGAAAATAGGCGCCATGTTAGCAAACATCACTGCTGGTTGTGTGTAAGAGTTGGAGTAAACCGATTCGAAAAAGAACCGAAACGAACCGGCGGGGTTATAATCTTCATCAAATTAAGGAGAAATTTCGATGAGCGAAAACGAAAATAATACTGGTACTTCGTTCTTTGAGCGCCCGAATGTCAAGATGGAAGTAATCCCCGTGGCAGGCGGAATCCCCTTCGGCATGGAGAGCGTGACGAATTCCGCGCTGGGGCTTGGCGGCGCGTATGCGGCCTGGGGGCCCAGTTACAATAACCAGCAATTGCCAGCTTTTGTGAGCAAACGATTGGGAGCGCCATTCGCAGAATCAGAAGCCATGAATCTCAGCGAGCTCGGTTTTGTAAGCCGCCATCATATTCAGGATCTTACAGAAGCTGAACATTTGGAAGCGGAATTGGAAGTGGGCAGCCGCCTGTTAAGACAGGCCGCCAGGGCCAACGGTTGGAAGCCGTCGGAAGTGGATGGCGTTTTGCTCGGAATGAGCGGCCCAGTCAGCCTGGATTATGTCGAGGAGATTTCGCGGCGGGCCGGTATCCGTCCTGAGGCATTGACCGTCAGTGTGCATAAGGCTTGCGACGGTTCGATGGGTGCCTTAAACCTGGCGCTTAACCCTGAACTTGGCCTTACCGGTGAAATCAATCTGGCCGAGGAATTGGCCGGGAAAAAATTACTGGTTGGTGGCATTGAGGGTTTGAGCCGCTTTACCAGCCGGGCGAAAGATAAGAACGCCCTGCAGTTGTTTGGCAATGGCGCCGGTGTGATCGGGATTGTTCCGGGCGAAAACATCAAACTACTGGTTGGCCGGAGCTCAGAAAATTACGATGATGAAGGGCTGCTGCAGGTCGCCATGTACTATCCGCACTCTAAGGAAATGGCTCCCGGGAAATCGTTGCTGGAAGTGTACCAGGAAGACTCGAACAAAATCCGGGTCTCCGGCATGATGCACGAACCTGCTGACGGGCTGCCGATTGTGATGGCGGGACTGATGGGAATGGTCAAGCTGTTTGTGCGCTCGGGTGTGCAGGTAGTGACGGATGTATTCCAGGAATACACAACCTTGATGGATAAAATGGGCACGCCTGATCATAAAATCGACATGGGCATTGTCCATCACGCCAATTATAAGATCAATCTATTGAAAGCCAAGCAGCTCCTGAAAGACGGCATCCAATACCCGATGCCCTGGCTGCTGAATGATTTTGGGAATGTCAGCGCGGCATCCTGCATGAT
>CAIWAX010000463.1 GCA_903910795.1 uncultured Anaerolineae bacterium | reverse complement strand
CCCCCGCCTTCCCCCAAATCCAAGAACGGGATTTAGGGGAAGGGGCCAAAATCTGGCGGCAAACAGGTTTCCCCTCCTCCAAATACCCCGGTTTTGGGGATTTGGGGGAGGCAGGGAGGGGGTCGAGAACCAATGTCAAAAATTGAAACTGCGGAGTTATACTTTTACACATTCTTAGGAAGAAGCCCACGTGCCTGTGGTGGGAAGCCCACGTGCCTGTGGTGGGAAGCCCACGTGCCTGTGGTGGGTGGTAGTGAATGGTTTTATCCTTCTCCGGCAACAAGACAACCCAAAACGTGGACTTATACTTTTACAAGCCCTTCGCAAATCGCGGGTACTTTCCATTGGCAGCCCGAAGGGCTTTTTTGTACTGAGGAAGGGCTTCAGCCCGCTGAACTGGTGCGAGCGGAAGTTTTTCAAAAATTCGCCAACAGTTTTGCGCTTTACCGCTGGCTCTATGCAGGTGTTAGCCCAAGCTGACAGGCCCGTGGGGGGATGTTCAAAGTTTGTTAGAGTTTGGTAAACATCTCTGATGCCGGCTTGACAAAACATTTCCACGGCGGTATAGTTTAGCACGCTTAACTAATCAGCAGGCTTAACTATGACCGATTCAGTCGAATTAACTCAAACCGTACGCCAGTGGATGGATGTTTTTACCACCCGCTCCATGCACGCCTGGACGCGCTATGTCAAGTCCACCGGGCTGTCCATGCCGCAATTTGGCATCCTGATGAACCTGTATTACCGCCACACCTGCGGCGTCTCGGATATCAGCGAACGCATGGAGGTCAGCGCCGCGGCCGCCAGCCAACTGGTTGACAAACTGGTGCAGGCGGGCTTGCTGGAACGCGCCGAGGACCCGAACGACCGCCGCGCCAAACTGCTGACGCTCTCGGACAAGGGCCGCGCCATGATCGACAGCGGCATTGAAACCCGTTCCAACTGGGTGGATGAGCTGATCGCCGACCTGTCGCCGGATGAGTTCGAGAAGGTGGCTGCCGCGCTGGAAACCCTCTCGCGCGCCGCCGTCCGCCTGGCAGGTCAAAAGCCCGAAAGGCACTTTTAGATGACTGCCAGCATTACAAGGAGAAAAAGTGGAATTAACCCTTAAGGATAAAGTAGCTGTCATCACTGGCGGTTCGCGCGGGTTGGGATTGGCCATCGCGCAGGCCTACATTCGCGCCGGTGCAAAAGTGGTCATCGCCGCGCGCAGCCAGCGCACCATCGAAAGCGCGCTGGACGGGCTGAATGCCGGCGCGCCCGGACGCGCCGCGGGTCAGGCCTGCGACGTGTCGGATATTGTCCAGGTGGAAGCCCTGGCCACCTTCGCGGTCAAGACCTTTGGGCGCATCGATATCTGGATCAACAATGCCGGGTTATCCGCGCCGTATGGCCCAACCGCCCACATTTCCAGCCCGGTTTATATGAACGTCATCAACACCAACATTATCGGCACCTACAACGGCTCGATGGTGGCCATGCGCCATTTCGTGCCGCAGAAAAGCGGCAAGCTGATCAATCTGCTGGGCATGGGCGATACCGGCGCGGTCAAATTCCAAAACGCTTACACTTCCAGCAAAGTCTGGGTGCGCAATTTTACAAAAGTCCTGGCGGCTGAGTATAAGGATAGCGGTGTGACGGTGATGGGGTTCAACCCCGGGTTGGTGCTGACGGATATGCTCAGCCAGGTGTCGGCCGTGGCTGGTTTTGAAGGCAAAGTCTCCGCCATCCGTATCGTGGCTGCGCTGTGGGGCAATCAGGCCGCCGTGCCTGCCGCAAAGGCGCTCTGGCTGGCTTCCTCCGCCACCGATGGCAGGACAGGCCAGATGGTGAGCGTGCTGACGCCGGGCTTTATGCTGGGACGCCTGTTCACCCACGGCCTGCGCCTGCTTTTACGCGCGCCCATTGCGATGATGGACTTGAAAATCACCTCGGTTCAGCCGGTCATGGCCCTCGTTCCACTGCCGGTTGAAGAAACCCGATAATTTAGTAAATTGAATAGGATAATATGGCAGATTTGCAGCAGTTTGAAAATCAGGAATTTTTGAGCCTTGAGACATTTCGCAAAAGCGGCGTTGGGGTAAAGACCCCCATCTGGTTCGCCCGCGAAGGCGATAACTTCTATCTCTGGACCTTTGCTGATTCAGGCAAGGTCAAACGCATCCGTAACAATGCGCAGGTAAAGATCGCGCCGTGTACGAGGACCGGTGAGATAACCGGTGAATGGCTGGAGGCCCAGGCTTCAATCAATGCTTCCGATGCATCAGTGCAGCATGTTGTTTCCCTGCTGCGTGGAAAACTGGGCTTTGGCTTCAATATATTTAAAGCGATTGAAGGTTCGATCGGAGCGTTGATGGGCAAGCACCGTGTTGCCATCACGATTTCATTCAATTAGAGCCGGCCGGCAGACTGCCGTTTGCCCGCTGATCTTACGGGAAATTGCAGCCGAGCCGAAATCCGAACAGACACAATAAAATATTTATTGATCGTAACGTGAAAGGAAAATAACCGTGCAATCTTCTCAAACCATGTCCACCCGCGCGCCGCGCCAATCGTTGTCCTCGCAGGGCAACATCATCGGACGCGCCTCCGGCTACCTGTGGCATTACCGCAGCCAGGCGCCCCTGCCTTACATCTTCCTGCTGGTGGCGACCCTCTCGCAGCTCGCCATCCCGCGCCTGATCCGCAGCATTATTGACGCTGTCACCGGCGGCGTGATCGCCAACAGCGTGCTGGAGGCCCTCAAAAAGATTCCCAGCGGCGCCATGCCGATGGCCTTGCCAAAAATCCTGGGCTTCCTGAACTACCCTGCCACCTGGTCGCTGGATCAGCTCTCCGTGAAATTACTCACCGACAAGGCCAACGCACCTACCCAGTTGATCCAGGCCATGCTGTTCATCGCCGGTTTCGCGGTGCTGCGCGGCCTGTTCTCCTTCCTGCAGGCCTACTGGGCTGAGCGCAACTCGCAGGCCGTGGCCTTCGATCTGCGCAACGATCTGTTCGCCAAGATCCAGCGCCTGTCCTTCTCCTATCACGACCAGAACCAGACCGGTCAACTGATGATCCGCGCCACGGATGATGTCGAAAAGCTGCGCCTGTTCCTGGGCCAGGGCCTGCTGCAACTGGTCGGCGCGATTGTGCTGCTGGCCGCCACCCTGGCGATCCTGTTCAGCACCAACGCCCAACTGGCGCTGGTGACGATCTGGATTTTGCCGGTGGCGCTGGGCCTGTTCATGTTCTTTGGCACCGTCAGCCAGCCGCTCTTCGCCAAAGTCCAGCAAAAGCTGGCGGCGCTGAACACCATCCTGCAGGAAAACCTGGCGGGCATCAAGGTGGTCAAGGCCTTCACGCGTGAGAAGAGCGAGGAAGTCAAATTCCGCGCCGCCGCGGACGATCTGATGAACCAGCAGATCACCATCGCGCGCCTGTTCACCTTCCTGATGCCGATGATCTTCCTGATTGCCAACCTGGGGCAGGCCTCCGTGCTGTACACCGGCGGGCGCCAGATCATCCTGGGCACGCTCAGCCTGGGCGAATGGCAGGAATTCAGCATGTACCTGATGTACATCTTCTTCCCGGTCGCCCAGCTCGGCTTCATCATCACCCAGTTTGGACAGGCCGCCGCTTCCGCCACGCGCATCTTTGAGATTCTGGATGCCCGCTCGGATGTGACCGACAAGCCCGGCGCGGCTGAATTGCCCGCCGTGCAGGGCAACATCACGTTTGAGAATGTCTCCTTCCGCTACGTGGGCGGCGGCGCCCCGGTGCTGGATAACGTCAACTTTGAGGCCAAACCCGGCCAGACCATCGCCCTGCTGGGCGCCACCGGTTCGGGCAAGACTTCCATTATTAACCTGCTGCCGCGCTTTTACGATCCGACCGCCGGGCGCATCACCATCGACGGGCATGACCTGCGCGATGTGACGCTCGAAAGCCTGCGCGCCCAGATCGGCATTGTGCTGCAGGAAACCACGCTCTTCTCGGGCAGTATCCGCGACAACATCGCCTTTGGGAAATCGGATGCCAGCGACGAGGAAATCTTCGCTGCCGCCCGGGCCGCCGCGGCGCACGACTTCATCCTGTCTTTCCCGGAGGGTTACAACACCCCGGTGGGCGAGCGCGGCACCACGCTTTCGGGCGGGCAGAAGCAGCGCATCGCCATCGCGCGCGCCCTGCTGCTCAACCCGCGCATTCTGATCCTGGATGACTCAACCTCCAGCGTTGACCTGGGCACCGAGGCTGTCATCCAGACCGCGCTCGACAAGCTGATGAAGGGCCACACCTCCTTTGTGATCGCGCAGCGCATCAGCACCGTCATTAACGCCGACCAGATCATTGTGCTGGATAAGGGCAAAGTGGCGGCCATCGGCAAACATGCCGATCTGCTGGAAGACAACGAAATTTACGCCGAGATCTACACCTCGCAGCTGCTCGGCGATAACGTACACGCCTGACCTTCTGCCATTGCGAGCCCCGGTGTTCTTCCGGGGCGCGGCAATCTCCACCGAATGGGGCAGATTGCTTCGTCGCGGAGCGCGCGCTCCGCGCAATGACAAATAAATTAGATTGGAGTAATTATTATGATGGGTGGACCCGGCCGCCACGGCGGCATGTTCGGACAAGAAACACTAAAACCAAAAAGCGTCAGCACAACCCTGGCGCGCCTGGGGCGGCACTTCGCGCCCTTCTGGGCATCTCTTTTGCTGGCGGCGACCTTCGTGGTCATCTCGACCTGGGCCCAGGTCACCAACCCGGAACTGACCGGCCAACTGGTGGACTGCTACCTTTCCCCGGCGGTTTCCAACAGCGGTTTCAGCCTCCCCGGCGCAGCCGCCAGTGCGGATCAACCCGCCAGCGGTTCCAACTGCTGGCTCTCGGCCGACAAGCAGCCCAACGGCCTGACCCAGGCTGTCATCAAAAACGTCTTCTCGCTGGGCGGGCTGGCTGCGCCCAAAACGGACGGCACCCAGACCAACGATGAACGCACCGCCGGGCTGGTGCGTATGATCATCCTGATCGTCGTGCTGTACCTGGTCGGTTCCGTCCTGACCGGCGCGACCTTCTTCTCGATGACTTGGGCCGGCCAGCATGTGCTGCGCCTGCTGCGCACCGAGGTCTTTGACCACCTGCACCGCCTGCCGATCGGCTACTACGCCGAGCACGAGGCCGGCGACCTGATGAGCCGCATCACCAACGACACCGAAACCATCAACCAGGCCATCAGCTTCGCGCTGGTCAATGTCGCCAGCGGCTCGCTGCTGCTGGTCTGGATCGCCTACAACATGCTCAGCAAGAACGTGCCCTTCGCGCTGCTCAGCATGGCCGTCACCCCCTTGATGATCATCGCCACCGTCTACTTCTCCGACCAGGCGCGCAAAGCCTTCCGCAAGACCCGCACCGAAATGGGCTCGGTCAACGCCAGCCTGCAGGAGAGCATCTCGGCCGTGCGCGAGGCGCAAGCCTTCAACCGCGCCGAGGAAAATATCGAAAACTTCCGCGTCACCAACGCCTCCAACCGTGACGCCAACGTGCGCGCGGTGGCCTTCACCTCGGCCCTCTCCCCAACCCTGGAAGCCCTGGGCTACATCGCCCTGGCGCTGGTGGTGGGCGTGGGTGGCCTGGCGCTGATGAATGGCTCCAGCCTGATGGGCACGGCCGTTTCACTGGGCCTGATCATCACCTTCCTGGCCTACGTCCAACGCTTCAACCAGCCCATCCAGCAGATTTCGGTGCTGTGGGGCAACATTCAGAGCGCCATCGCCGGGGCCGAACGCATCTTTGGCCTGCTGGATGAAAAACCCGCCATCGTGGACGCAGCGGATGCCTCCGTCATGCCGGCCATCCTGGGCCGCGTCGAATTCAAGAATGTGACCGCCGAATACAAACCCGGCGAACCCGTCCTGAAAGGCGTCAGCTTTAGCGCCGAACCCGGGCAGACCATCGCCATCGTCGGGCCGACCGGCGCGGGCAAGACCACCATCATCAACCTGATCCCGCGCTTTTACGATGTGACCGGCGGGGCCGTGATGATTGACGGCAAGGATGTGCGCGCTGTGACCGCCGAAAGCCTGCGCAAGCAGATCGGCATCGTGCTGCAGGATACCTTCCTCTTTAGCACCACCGTCATGGAAAATGTGCGCTTTGGCAAGCCGGACGCCACGGACGCGGAAGTGAAGGCCGCCATCGAGCTGGCGCACGCCGATACCTTTATCGAGCGCCTGCCGGACAAACTTCAAACCGTGCTGGGCGAGCGCGGCTCCGGCCTGAGCCAGGGTCAGCGCCAACTGCTGTCCATCGCCCGCGCCGCGCTGGCCAGCCCCAAGATTTTGATTCTGGACGAAGCCACCTCGAGCGTTGATACGCGCACCGAGCGCCTGATCCAGAAGGCGCTGGAGAAACTGCTCAAGGGCCGCACCAGCTTCGTGATCGCCCACCGTCTCAGCACCATCCGTAACGCGGACGTGATCCTGGTCTTGAAGGATGGCGAGATCATCGAGCGCGGCAAACACGCTGAGCTGCTGCAAAAGAAGGGTTTCTATTTTGAGCTGTACATGAGCCAGTTCAAGAAACAGGAAGAGATCGAAGCCATGCTGGCGGAATAAAATTTTTTTGTAGAGACGTTGCATTGCAACGTCTCTACAAAAAAATTCATCGGGAGACCAATTTATGAAAACATCAAAACTCTATCGCTGGGCGGTTGTGCTGACCCTGCTGGCCCTGGTGGCCGAATTCGTCCTGGGCATGTACACCGCCCTGTTCGTTGAATTTCCCAGCACGCTGGAACAGGGCAACGCCTGGATGTTTGCCTTTACCAACAGCCCGGTCATCGCGGCCCATATCTACCTGGGCACCTTCCTGATCCTGGCGGGGCTGATCACATTCGCGCTAGGCATCGCCGAGAAGCGCCGCAGCGCCGTCATCACCAGTGGGCTGGGCCTGCTGCTGATGTTCGCGGCCTGGTGGAGCGGCGGTCTGTTCCTGGGCAACGTGGAAGTCAACACCTATTCCTTCAGCATGGCGCTGACCTTCCTGGGCAGTCTGCTCTCCTACTGCGCGGCGCTGTATTACGCGCGGGCGACGTAAAAAGCCGGTTGATTTGAGATTGTCTGCCAGGCATATTCATTCATTATCCGCCGGGCTGAATTGTTTCCAAGCGCATACTGGTGATCCATGAATGGTACGGGCCGAGGCATAAAACCGTATCCTTGACTGACGTTTTGGCAAAACCCATCTAGGGCGGGCAGGACGGCAGAGGCACATCCAGGGCAACCCTTGCCGAGGTGCCGACTCGATTGAATGCCTCCACCTTCAGCTCAAAGTGCGGAATTGTTTTAGGTACATGGATGCTGTAAGCAACACCGGTAACCTCTGGCCCAACCGATGAAAGCAGATTATCCTGCGTGGGATCCGAGTCATAATGAACGTAGATATTGAAACCTCTCACATTGTTGGCGGTACTCCCCCAGACAATGAAACCGTTGATGGTGTAATAGTTGTCCACCGCCGGGTTGGCGTTTTTTATGCAGGTATTGGACTGGTCCAGGTTGACAGGCGCCGCCGGGGGGTAACGTGTAGGCGTGACGGTGGGGGTCATTGTGGGCGTGATGGTAGGGGTGGGCGTGGGTGGGATGGCGGCCTCAGGCAGTTTGGAAGGATCGCCGCTGATGACCGCATATTGGCCCCACAGCCAGCAGGTGGATCCCGGGTTCTGGGCGTTCTTGATGATCCAGTAATTGCTGGGCGTATTTTTGGCCGTCACCACGGCGCTCTGCCCCACCAGCAGGACGCCAGTGGGCGGGTAAACCGGGCCCGGCCCGCTGCGGCAGTTGGTATCGGTCGTGACGCTGACCATCACCACCCCCAGCGTGCCAGTCTGGCTGGGGGCCGGGGTCAGTGTCAGCGTGGGAGTCAGCGTGAGCGTGGGGGTCGCGCTGACGGTATTGTTCGAGCCTGTCGCTGCCTGCTGGGTCAGCGTCAGCGTGGCTGTTGGCTGGATCGCCGCCGGAGCGGCAGAAGTCTGCCCGGCCTGCGCATTTCCCTTCTGGATCGTCAGCGCCTGGGCGGTGATGGTTTGCGCCAGGTCAGGCTGCGCCGCTTTTGAAACTACCGGCAGGTTGCAGGCTGTGAGCAGCGCCGCAAATATGGCGAAAACCAGACAAAGTTTTTTCATCTTGCGCCTCCCGACAAAATCCGCCCGCTCAAACCGCCTTCTTTTGGGCAGGTGTGTGTGTTTCCACGGCCCTTCAATAAGAAAATGCGGAACAATATATAGACAAATTATATCTTAATTATCATATAACAGCCGAGATGTTGCAATGCAGAATCAGCGTACGCGTTTATGACGCGTGCAACATCTCTACCGTCATGGGTGAAAAAAAGCTAGCGGTTCACATGGAGCCGCTAGTTAACATTTTCTGTTTTTAAACCGTGAAATGCGCGAACGGCAAGACCGGGCGCAAGCCTTGCGCTCCTACCGGGGGTTCCATGATCCTATCCCCTCTGCGCGGATTCTTAAATCTGTTCGGGCGGTGGGCGTTTGACCTTTCATAATCTTTGGTCTGCCCCAGGTTCGAAAAACCTGTTTTCTTCGATGTTACTTCCCTATTTTTGCTTCATATCGCTTCCAAAATTCTAAAAATATCAGTGGGATTGCCCGGCACAACTTCATCTTCACTTAAGTGAATGTGATGCGGGGCGTTTCGCAGGTTGGAAAAATGGGGGGTATTATCCCAGCGGCAAAGCAGGTTTCCCTTTTTCATCTGACCAATGATAGCTGTATGTCACATCACCCGGATATTGCCATTGGCATCCAGCTCGGCGAACTCTGAGAATTCCAACTGGCTGTTATCCGTAAACCTGATCCGCGCGCGCAGATGACCATTATTGCAGCGATCAACCTGTTTGATGATCCTGAAATCGTTAATAAAAGCGACAATCACGAGATGTTCCCGGATTGTCTCAAAGTAAGTGGCGATGGTCATTTGGGCGTCCCGCCTCGTAACAGATCGAGCCGCTGGTGCAGGTTGTCAGCCATTTGCGCCAGCGAAGCCCACTCGACGTAATCCATGCGGTCATCGGTTTGCCCGGCCTGCCACCGCTTGAAAAATTCCGTGGTGGAAAGGTTGTATTCCTGCTCGAAGGCGGCCAGGTCTTTTTCGGTGGCGGCCAGATCGAGTACCAACTGGTTGATCTCATTTCCAAGCAGTTTCTGGATGTTTCGCGCTAATGAATCGCTGACCTGTCCGTTCCGTGCCAGGCGGCTTAGTTTTTTCAGGGCTTGTTCAGTTTGGGCTTGCGATGAAATGGTCATGGGCTGCCTCTCAATGCTGCGCGATCAAATTCTGCAAATCTATTTTTACATAAGCAGGCCTTCCAGAGCGCATTTTGTTTACGCGGAGGCATGAACCGACCGAAAAACAAGATCCTTCCGGGGCAGCCGTGTCTGGCCCTAATGCCCACCTGTTCCCCGTGCCTTCCGGGGTGACAGACTTCCGAATTCTTTAAGAATTCGGAAGTCTTTTGGCCTGGGTACCCT
>CAIWAX010000462.1 GCA_903910795.1 uncultured Anaerolineae bacterium | reverse complement strand
GCAAAACAGACCTCGGAATCGCCAAAAACCGGCGGAATTCCGAGGTCTTGTTTTTTTCTTACGCGTACTCTTTGACGTGGTGCAGGAAGAAGTGCATGCGGTTGAAGAAGTTGACCTCGCTCGTCCCGGCGTCGCAATCCAGAAAGAGCAGGTTCATCTCGGGGTAAATCGATTTCAGGCGGTTCTGGATACCCTTGGCGACGACGTGGTTGGCGATGCAGCCAAAGGGCTGCAGGCACAGCACGTTCTTGACGTTTGACTCGACCAACGTGGCGATACCGCCCGGGATCAGCCAGCCCTCGCCGTAATGATTGGTCAGATCCAGCACCTTGCTGGCCTTTTCGGCCATGTGCCAGATCGACTGCGAGGGGCGGTGATAGCGGTAGCCGTGCATGATCTCATCGATCTTCTTGATGTAATTCTCCATCGGCCTTTCCACCAGGCGCGAGATCAACCAGACCAGGTCGGGGCGCGCCAGGTTTTGCTTCAAATCCACGGCCCAGTTGACAAAGTTGGATTGGAAATACTCGGCCAGGGGCGGCAGGATGACTTCGACGCCCTGCTGCATCAGCCACGGCACCACCCCGCCGCCGCCAAACGGGTTGAGCTTGACATAAATCTCGCCCACGATGCCGACCGCCGGGTAATGACCGTCACGGGTGGGCAGGGCGTTGAAGCGCTGCACAGCTTCCTTGAGCTTATTCTGCAAATCTTTGGGCGTGATTTTCAGCTTTGGATCATAGAGTGCATCCATGTACTCGTTGGCCAGCGCCCAGGCGCTGCCGGGGATGACCTCGCGCACCGCGCTGGCGTGATACATGGCCGAGATCGAATCGCCGTAGGTGATGGTCTGCAGGATTTTGTAAATGAACTTCGGATAATTGATATCCGCGCCGGGCTGCTCGTTGATTGGCTTGAAGTTGGTGGCCACCGCCATGACCGGCACATCATCGTAGCCAGCCGAAGTCAGCCCGTTCTTCAGCAGGGTTAGATAACAGGAATCGCGGCACTGCCCGCCCGTCTGGCTGATGCCCGCCGCCACCTGGCTGGACTCAAAGCTGCCGTTTTGCAGGGCCTTGAGCACATCCCCCACCACCACGATGGCCGGGTAGCAGATCTCATTGTTGGTATATTTCAGCCCGATCTCAACTGACTCGCGGTCGGGCGGAGGCAGCACCTCCAGCTTGTAGCCCATGTCACGCAGCGGGCGGATGACCGCCGAAGTGACAAAGCGCGAGATATCCGAAACCAGGATGGTGCGCTGGCGATCCTCCATCTCGAAAAGCGGGGTGGTGCGGCGCGCGGTGAAGGCCGGTGGAGTCTGGTCATTGAGGATCTGTTTGCGGTGGATGGATTCGACCATCGAGCGCAGCCGCAGGCGCATGGAGCCGGTACTCTCAATTTCGTCTACGCGCAGTACCGTGTGACCCTTCTGCCATTCGGCCAGGGTGTGACGCGCCTCATCCACGGCGATGGTATCCGGGCCGCAGCCAAACGAGTTCATCTGCACCACTTCCACATCTTTTTGCTGCCCGGCCCAGCGTGCCGCGAACATACAGCGGTTGGGATACTGCCAGAGCGAGACAACGTGCTTGTTTTCCAGGCGCGCATCATCCGGCAGCGGCACTGAATCTTCTGTCAGCACATCCACGCCGAAGCCGGTCAGGATGTCGGGCGCCTTGTGATGGATCTGCGCATCGATGTGGTAGGGGCGCGAGAGCAGCAACACCAGCGGGCGGCCCGCGGCGCGCGCGTTGCGGATGATCTGGTCGCCTTCCCGGCGGACAGCCTGTTTGAAGGTTTTCTGCGCGACCACTGCGCGCTCAAAGGCCAGGCGCGCGGTTTTGCCGTCCACGCCCAGGCCGGTTAGATAGCTGACGCAGCTCTTGCGCAGCAGACCGATGTCGCGCAGGGTCACGGCCGGTTTATCAAGCGGGATGCCGTGCTTGCCCAGCGGGTCAATGGAACTCTGGATCAGCTCCGGGTAGCCGCCCACCACCGGGCAGTTGTACTCGCCATCCGTATCCTCAAACTCCGGGTTCTCGTAGGTCACCATCGGGTAAAAGATGCGGTCCACCCCGGCCTCGATCAGGTCATAGATATGCCCGTGCGCCAGCTTGGCCGGGAAGCAGATATTCTCAGAGGTGATCGTCCCGGCCCCTTTTTCATACATGCCCACTTTGGAGGGCGCGGAAAGCTGCACCTTGAAGCCGCTTTCCACCAGCAGCGTGGCCCAGAAGGGGAAATTTTCGTACATATTCAACACGCGCGGGATGCCGATCACTGCGCGCGGCTGGCCTTCCGGCTCCAAACGGCGCTCAAACAACAGTTTGTACTTGATGTCGGTCATGCTGACACCCTGCACCGCACTCTTGCCGACGTTGGAGTAAATCTTTTCACAGCGGTTGCCGGTGAAGAAGCGGTTGCCGTTCGGGAAGGCCAGGCGTGTGACAGCGCACTGGTTCTCGCAACCCTTGCAGCGGATGATGGTCTTTTTGGTCTGCTCGACCAGCGCCAGGTTTTGTAATCCAGAAAAGCTGGAAGGCACCTGCCGGCCGGCCAGCTCGGCGGCGCGCCAGTCATCGCGCGCCAGCAGGGCCGCGCCATAGGCGCCCATCAGTTCTGCGATGTCCGGGCAGATGGCTTTGCGCCCGGTGATATTCTCGAGCGCCTTGTGGACGGCCGGGTTGCGGAAGGTGCCGCCCTGCACCAGGATGTGCTCGCCAAACACGGCCGGATCGGTGACCTTGAGCACCTTGTGGATGGCGTTCTTGATGACCGAGTAAGCCAGCCCGGCCGAAATATCACCCACCCCGGCGCCTTCGCGCAGGGCCTGCTTGACCTTGGAGTTCATGAAGACCGTGCAGCGCGTGCCCAGGTCGCAGGGCGCGTCCGACTCGAGCGCCTTGAGCGCGAAGTTGGCCGCGGTGTAGCCCATGGTGTTGGCGAATAGTTCAATGAAGGTGCCGCAGCCCGACGAGCAGGCTTCGTTGATCTCGATGCTGCGGATCTCACCCTTTTCGATGAAAATGGCCTTCATATCCTGCCCGCCGATATCCAGGATGAAGGAGACGTTTGGCTCAAAGGCCTGCGCGGCGCGGAAGTGCGCCAGGGTTTCCACCACGCCCTCGTCACAGCAGAAGGCGGCCTTGAGCAAATCCTCGCCGTAGCCGGTCACCGCCGAGCGCGCAATGAATGGCGTGATCTGGCCGGGAACCGAGGTCAGCAGCTTTTCCAGCTCAGAAAGCGCGTCGCGCGCAGTTTGCAGAGCGTTGCCGCGATTGTGCATGTAACGTTCAAAGGCCAGGCGGCCTTCATCGTCCACCAAAACCAGCTTGGTGGTGGTCGAGCCCGAATCGATGCCCAGGAAGAGTGCTTGGCCGCCGAGCTGCTCGATGGCAACGCGTCCCACCCGGCTCTGAACGCGGCTGCCTTCCCATTCGGCGCGCGAGGCCGCATCCTTGAAGAGCGGGGCCAGGCGTGTGCCCTCCCGGTCAACTGTGCCGGGGCGGGCCGCCAGCCTGGCTTGCAGACTTTCCACATCCAGGCCGCTATGCTGCGCGGGCCCGCAGGCCAGCGCGGCGCCCATGGCCGAGATCAGCTCGGGATGCGCGTACTCCATCACATCTTCCGCCCCAATCTTGAGAGCCTCGACGAATTTCTGACGCAGAGAGGGGATAAAGGTCAGCGGCCCGCCGCAAAACAGCACCTGTGATTTAGGGCTGCGCCCGCGCGAGAGGGTCGCCAGGGTCTGGTAGACGACCGCGTTAAAGACTGAGGCCAGGATGTCGGCATGTGGGATGTCGCGGCTGAGCAGGTTCTGCACATCGGTCTTGGCGAAAACGCCGCAACGCGAGGCGATCGGGTAGACGGCGGTGGAGGCGCTGGCTACCGTCTCGAGGGTTTCGACCGGCATGTTCAGCAGCATAGCCATTTGGTCGATGAAGGCGCCCGTGCCGCCCGCGCACGAACCGTTCATGCGGATATCGGGCGGCGCGCCCTGTTCAAAGAAGATCATTTTGGCGTCTTCACCACCGATGTCGATCAGGGTGTGAACGCTGGGGAAACGCTTGATGACTTCCGCCGCGGCGATGACTTCCTGCAGGAAAGGCAGCCCGCAGCTTTCGCTGATACCCATGCCGGCCGAGCCGGTGAACATGACCGCGAGATTGTCATTCCCGAGCGCGCTCTGCATCTCTGCCAGCATGCCCTGCAGGGTGGCGCGTGTTTCGGCGTGATGCCGCCGGTAGATGGAATAAACCTGCTGCCCCTGCTCATCCAGGGCGATCAACTTGGCGGTGGTGGAACCAAGATCAATACCTAGCCTTAACATGTCTGCCTCCGAACCAATAGAAAATATATCATTAAAAATGGGACGTTTCACCCTGCTTGTTCCGGCGAGGGAACCATCCTCCTCCGGGGTCATTACATACAAATTTCATCAAAATAAATTGATTTAGAAAAGTGTAGACCAAATAGCCCCCAAAGGCAAGATGATAATTATTTCTATTTTTTTATGACAAACGTCATGCAGGATTATGACAGAGGCCGGGGATACGTGCACACAGAATTTGGTATCGAATGAAAGAATATCGGCTACTACTCACAGGTTGCCTAATTGTTGGCAATGACCTGTCCCTGCGAAGGACGTGCGGGGTGGAAGCCCATAGGGCGCTTTGCGAACCATCTATTATTGTTCATGTTCATCTGTGAACCAAAACAAGAAGGTTATGGACAAATTACCATACCCGTAGTAGTAACATTGACGAAAATATTGTCAAATTGGTTAATAATCTTTCTGGTCTGAACACCATTCCATCATTTTTCTAAACCCCTGTTCAAATGTGAAATGGGGGTGCCAATCGATATCTTTTTGAGCTTTCAGGCTATTGGCAACCCAGGAATTCGTATCCCACAGTCTTTGAGGCAAAGTCCCCCATTCAGGTTCCTGGGAAATGCCCAGGACTTTACGAGCCACTTCCACAACTTCACCCAGAGATGTTTGTATGCCTGTACCGATATTGTAGATGGCACCAGAATCCTGGTCAGGTTTCATGGCAGCAAGAAAATAAGCTGCAATCACATCATCAATATAAATATAATCGCGGGCAACTTCCGGGCTCACCAGTGGGGGAAGTGTTCCTTTGAAACCAAACCTGATGAGAGTTGGAATTAACCGCCTGGGGTCTTCGTAAGGGCCAAATGCTGAATAAAGGCGCAAGGTAAAGACACGCATATTGTGTTTTTGAGCTGTGTAGCGGCAATACTGGGTTGCGGATGCTTTTGTAACTGCATAGTGACTGTTTGGCTCGAGCCATTCCGTTTCGTCTGGAGCTGAAACCTTGAAACCGTATTCGGAAGATGAACCCGTGTTAATAAATGTATCAAATCCAGTTTGCAAACAGGCTTCAAGCAGGTTAATTGTGCCTAAGTAATTCGTATTTACCATCTGATACAAGTCAGTCTGCCAGGAATAAGCGCCAAAAGTAGCGAGGTGAAACACCCACTCAGGTTGGATTACGTTGACAATAGCCTCAAGCTTTGGTTTATCCAGGAAATCAACTTCGTGTATCTCCAAATCGTCACGAATTGATTTAATACGCCACGGAGAGTAGCCTGGCCGAACTAAAATATGCACCCGGTGACCTTCCTTCAAAAGGCAACGAGCCAGATTTGCGCCGACAAAACCGGTAGCACCAGTGAGAATTGTTCTTTTCATAGTCAGATGCTCAATTTTTTTCTATACATCCAATCATCAAGCCCGATTCAAGTAGTTTTGTAACGGCTCACGGGTTTGCCCGTTTGATCATATCGAACGATTTGCTAAGCAAATCGTGGGTACTTTCCATAATCATTTCCGACTTTGTTCCGCAGATGTAAGAAAATCGATGGTTCGCAAAGCGCCCGCGAAAAGTGCTGTCTCCCCCTTCCCGATTTTGGGATGGGGTCGGGGGTTCTTTCACCTCGCGCGTTCTTCGCGAGGATGGGTTTATGCCAAAAAGCACCTACCCCGTGAGCAGTTACGTAGTTTTTACATATCTGGTTTCTGTGCAACAATATAAAGATTACCAAGAGGAACGGATATTTGGATTTTCCCAAAAGAAGTGTTGTTTAGAAAATTGATTGTGCTTTTTTTTATGGGAATCGGCAAAGGGAACAAATGCGCAAGGTAGGATAAATCATAAATATTATGAACAGGTGCTATTCGTCTGGTTGTGAAGCCATGTTTCTGAAACAAGAGCGATAAAGTTCTTGGACTATATAAAAAAGTATGCTCTATGTCGATAATGGGGCTGGACTCCTTAAATAAATTTGCTGACCAGCTCTCGATATTGTGATTAAGGCATAGCACCAGCCCGGAAGGCTTTAAAATATTAAAACATTCATCCAGCAAGCCACCTGGGTCGGATATATGATCAAATACCTGAAATAGACATATTACATCAAATTTATTTGATTCAAAAACACCAGGCCGCATCATGTCACATACAATGTTTGCGCGAAGATCAGCACGCGCTTCCAGGATTGCATCTTCGCTTGGTTCTATTCCCCATGTAACCTGGTAGCCTTGGGATTGGGCTTCTTCCAGGAAAAAGCCATTACCACAACCTATTTCTAAAAGGGAATTTTTCTTAACGCCAAACCCCGTTAATTTTTTTAAGTAATTCCCGTATGTTTTTTTTATGCTTTGTACCTGATCTGAATAAGTAAAAACACTTTTATTGTATAGTTGCGTTAACGTATCCTGGGATGCAATGGGATCAGATCGAACAAGTCCACAAGTATTACATTTTACTAAACGATAATGAAAGCGATCCGGTAAGCGGCGCGCAGAAAAAATTTGGGGGGTAATCAAAGAAATTTCGAAATTAGCAGGATACAATTCTTTAGCATTACCATCCGTTTGGCAAATTGCACAGCGGGTAGGAATAAGGTCTGATATTTCCATGGTTATTTGTTTCTTTTGGTTGTTTCGTTCGGAGGATTAAGAATACTTTCCACGATGTAGGGGGGGCGACGCTTTACCTCATCGTAAATATGGGCCAAATACGAACCAATAATGCTGAGACTCAACAATTGAACTCCCCCCATAAAGAGGATTAAGATAATCAAAGTTGTAAAACCGCTTGGAACCAACTGTGGAGCAAATATACGAAGCGCAATCTGGAACCCTATTCCAGCGAGCGAAAGTACCACCGTTACAATCGCTAAAAATGTGATGATATCCAAAGGGGCGTATGAGAAAGAGAAAATTGCTTTGCGAGCCCAACCAAGATTTTTTATCACTGAATTGGTCGTGTGCCCAAACATACGCTCTGGGCGAACATAAGGAACACCGGTTTGTTTGAAACCAACCCAGGTGCGTAACCCTCGCAAAAAACGGTTGTTTTCCGGTAGATCATTTAGCGCATTTACCACTTTGCGATCGATCAGGGAAAAATCACCGGCATCCAAAGGAATTGGCACATAGGCCGT
>CAIWAX010000461.1 GCA_903910795.1 uncultured Anaerolineae bacterium | reverse complement strand
CTGAAAGCACCTGCCCTGCGCAAGGCGATGGAGGAAAACACCTTCACCAACCCGGATTACGCCGAGGCATTAAAGACCGGGCGGACCACCCACATGATTCCCAGAACCATTGCCACCTATCGGCAAACTCCTGGCGGCATCGCTTTCCCACGGGGATACGGTCACAGGCTTCATGCCTTGGCGGTGTCCTTGGGAACCCCGATCGTTTGGACGGACAACCGGGTGCTGGTGCCAACGGCCTATCCCAGGAGCCTCATCGGGCTGGAGTTGCGGCATTACCAGTCCCGTGCCAACGAAGCTGCTCTGGAGACGACCCAGGGGGTGATCGTTGCCCCCACCGCCAGTGGGAAAACCGCTACGGGGTTGGACCCAACCATGACGCATAACTTGCTATAACTTGCCCTCGGGCTAGCTCTTCCTGAGTTCACGCAGTGTTTGATGCATTTCGAATGCATTATTCGGTCATTTTTTCCAGAATGGCTGGGCGTTACTAGGTGAAATCCAAGCATTAAACATGAAAGTTGTAATACAGATCCAACAGTGCTTAAAAAGCACTGCTTGCACTACGCTTTCCACTAGAATCAACCTGCAAACCTACGCAAATCGAAATTGAAAACGAGCACTCAGCAGTTCACTGATCCATTCTGGACGTAGCCAGCGATTTGCGCAAGTATCTCGTACAAACTTCAAGAAAGCCCGAATTCCCATGGTGCGCACTTGTTTTGCTACCCGTTTTGTGAGTAAAGCGATGGCGTTCAACATGTGAGCTAATCGCATCAGGTAGTGGTATCCCTTCATTGCATTCCAATCATAAGAGAAGATATGCTCATAATTATATCCGCCATGCTTTTCAGTTAGGTTGCTAGATTCTATTCCCCAACGGAATCGTGCACCGAGATTGCAACGTTCATGTACATTTTCCTTAGACAAAGGATGGCTGGAAATCCATACATGATTCTTTATTTGTTCTATAATGTCTCCATTGTTGTCAACAACATTATATGCTTCCCTGCATACAACAACGTTGAGGTTTATTTCTTTGCCATCGTAAATATATTTAATATCGTTCGTCCACCAGAAATACTGTTTCCGTCCTTTCCAAATATTTTCTAACTCATCTATTGACCTATCCATCAGACGAGCATCAACATCTTTCCACACAGATGATAAACACTCGTCAGGCAACACAATCATAAACTGCCAATTATATGCATGGCATTGCGCCATAAGCGGTCCGTTTGGATACAGGCCATCCAACAATATCATGATAGGCAAACGAGGGAAATAAGTTTTTAGCCGTTTGGCCAATCGATAAAACGCTTTTAGTTCACAGTCTTGTTTGCAATCGTCAGGATCTCCTTCAATATGGCTCACAAATTCACTCAGCAATGGCAGCGTCAAACCGTTTCTCAATACAAGATTTGCTTCTAAAACATACAGATAACTCTGTGTTTTTTCTCCTTCCTTGAGATGGAATATGCGCCTCTGCCACTCATCCGGCCAATTATCACCATCTCGCACCGACTTTTGCGTTCCGTCAACAGCAATAGGATAGCACTTTGAGATTAAAAATTTAACAAATTTCTTTTTTCTGGTGAAGCTTGTGAATATTTCAACAATTAAAAGTTCAATTTTTTGAATGTCTATCCTTGCCAATAGACGTTCTAATGTGTCTGAATGGGGCATTGTTTCTAGCTCCGGGAAAAGTAATTTCAAAGTTCCAAAAAACGCTGGACGGCTCATCACCTGGTTGGCTTCCCTGCGAGATGCCATTTGAAATACAAATATTAACAGGCCATACATCAACAGCACTGTTAATTTATGTTTCACCTTTTTTGGATTGCGAGGATCTGCAATGTTTGAAAATCTTCTGAGCAATAGTGGCAATATAGCCCGATAGACTGCAACTTGAGCAGCCACCGCTTCCTCACGGGCCACCTGTTCCTCCTCAACACTTTTATAGGAACACAACGCATTCGAAACGCTGACCTGATGTGGCACCACAATACCATCTTCCGCCTGAATTTTGAGCAATTCCTTTCTGGATTGTTTGACCTTTTCTTTTAGTTGCTTGCGAGCTTCCTTAGCGGCTTCACGGTTTGGACGACGACTTGGTTTACTCATGGCAGTTCTCCAAAAAGTGACACTGTGGAGAAAGTATCATACCATTAATTACTCACCATTCGCCATATAAAATCAGCAATAATTTGAATTAATTTTCCAATATCAAACAAGCGTTTAATGTTGCAAGACAGGTGCAACGCCGTAAGATTTACCTGGCCGGTACCAGCATTCCGACATTGATCCTTCCTGAATGCCGACCATCGCGTGCATGAGGGGTGGGTGCATAAGTTGAGGCAATTATCGGTTTGTCGTTCCAAAAATGACAAAATTGCAATATTTACAAATATTTATGTAAAAATCTTGAAATTCATGGTATTGGGATTTTATATTGCGAATGGTGAGTTAATTAGACTCTAAAATCACCAGATTTAGTGCGAAGAATTTTTTTTAAAACACTACAAATCTCTTGAACTATCAGTTGGTTGCAAATCATGCGTCAGAGCTG
>CAIWAX010000460.1 GCA_903910795.1 uncultured Anaerolineae bacterium | reverse complement strand
GTGCGAGATTTCCTGGCAAAGGAAGATGTTGATGTTGTCATTGTGTATGATGTGGACAGATTGGCCCGGAAGAGTATTTACCAAGCCTTGATAGAAGAAGAATTTCTAAGAGAAGGGACCATCATTGAGTACGTAATTGGCCAGTACGCGGATACGGACGAAGGGCGTCTCCAAAAGCAAATACGTGGCAGCATTGCAGAATATGAAAAGGCTAAGATTTTGGAGCGTAGTAAACGTGGTAAACGAGGAAAGGCAATGAGTGGTTTTGTGATCGTTGGTTCACGACCACCATATGGATACAAGGTGGTTTCGGAGCCTCATAAGTCCTGGTTGGAAATTGACGAGGAAGAGGCGGAAATCGTTCGCACGGTTTTTGACTGGTATTTGCGCGGTGATGAGTCAGGAAAACCTTTGTCTATGAATGCCATCGCAAAGAAGCTGACCAATCTCGGTGTTCCTACGCGCGGTGACAGGCAGGGGCAATTCTTCAAAAGCGAGGAAAAGGAATGTGGGCGGCTACCATGATTCGTCACATTCTCAGGAATGAAACATATACTGGTATTTGGTATTATGGTAAAACCAAAATGATCGATGATGGTAAAAAGCGTAACCCAAAACCCAAATGCGGTTTTGGTAAACAAGTAAATCGTGCGCGTGATGAGTGGGTTGGCGTACCTGTTCCGATGATTATTGATAATGAGACGTATAAGAGAGCAATCGGTAGAATTACATTGAACGCTGAGCAAGCGGATAGAAGTGTTAAGCATCAATACTTAATGGGACGCAGGTTGAGGTGCATGAAGTGTAATTACACATACAAGGGAAAAACTCGCCACAACAACCATTACTATTATTGTGGTGGGACAGAACAGAGACCTGTACGATTGTGTGATGCGCCTCCATTTAGGGGAAAGGATGTCGATAGGGTTGTATGGGATTGGCTTGTGGTCTTGATCAAGAATCCACGCGCGATGATGAGTGGTTTGCAGGATTCACAAGATGGAGCAGTCCAGGAAAATCGAACCCTTCTTAATCGTCTTGCCATGCTTGAAAGACAAATCCGAGATCAGGATACCCAACTAGGAAAGGTACTGGATTTATACCTTTCAGGAGATTTCGGAAGAGACATGTTAACCGAACGAAAGGTTCGACTTGAAAACAACTTTGCAAGTTTACGAAAAGAATACGAAGAAACCTTGGCGATGGTGGAGAAAGTTACTCTGACAGATAGTCAGATGTCAGAGATTCAGGATTTTTGCGACAGTATTCGAGATCGTATTGATACAGCGAGCTTTGAAGAGAAAAGGCAGCTTTTGGAGATGTTTGACGTTCGTGGTAAACTGACGGTGGAAAACAATGAAAAGGTGGTTTATGTCTCATGTCTACTAGAACCGCAACCAGTGTCGCTTGTGCTAACATCGCATTCATCAAATACTGGGGCAATCGTGATGCCGCGCTGCGCCTGCCCGTCAACGGCTCCATCTCCATGAACCTGGATGGATTGTTCACGCGCACCACAGTCAGTTTCCAGCCGTCGTTGGGCGTGGATGAGCTGATCATCAACGGTCACGAGGTGACAGGCAAGGGTCTGGATCGTGTCTCGGACATCCTGAACGTGGTTCGCCAGAGTGCCGGGCTGGGGCTGAAGGCCGAGGTGGTCAGCGAGAATAACTTTCCCACCGGGGCCGGCATCGCCAGCTCGGCGGCCGCCTTCGCGGCGCTGGCGCTGGCCTCCGTCCGGGCGGCCGGGCTGGACTGGTCCGAATCGGCCGTTTCGCGCCTGGCGCGCCTGGGCTCCGGTTCGGCTTCGCGCAGCATCCCGGCTGGTTTCGTGGAGTGGAAAATGGGCGCGGATGATCTGGATAGCTACGCTTTTTCGATTGCCCCGCCCGGACATTGGGCACTGGCAGACTGTGTGGCGGTGGTGAGTGCCGGGCACAAAGCCACCGGTTCCACGGAGGGGCACGCCCTGGCGCCGACCAGTCCGCTGCAGGCCGCCCGTGTGGCGGATGCGCACCGGCGGTTGGACATTTGCCGGCGGGCCATCCTCGAGCGGGATTTTGATTCATTGGCTGCCGTGATCGAACACGATTCTGATATCATGCACGCGGTCATGATGACCAGCCAGCCGGCCCTGTTTTATTGGAAGCCAGCCACCCTGGCGGTGATGAGCGCCGTGCGCGAGTGGCGCGCCTCGGGGCTTCCGGCGGCATATACCATAGATGCCGGGCCAAATGTGCACGTGATTTGCCCACAGGATTTTTCAAGTAAAGTGGCAGAATTGCTGAAGGATTTGCCGGGGGTCAGTTCGGTGCTGGTCGCGAAGGCGGGGGATGCGGCCCGGCTGCTCATCTGAACCTAAGTTTATCTAATATAACGCTAACAAAAAGACGTTATAATCTTTTTACCGCGACCTTTCGTTGGCTATTTTGCGGAGAAGGAAAAAAATGACCCTGTTAATTGTAGTTCTGGTTTTTGGCGGTATGGTGTTCTTGCATGAATTTGGGCATTTCATGGCTGCCCGCTTTTTTAATATCGAAGTAGAAGAGTTCGGGTTTGGTTTGCCGCCCCGTATCCTTACCATGTTTAAGTGGAAGGGTACCGAGTTTACGCTAAACGCCCTGCCCGTGGGCGGTTTTGTGCGCCCAAAAGGGGAAAATGACCCCACTATCCCGGATGGTCTGGCCGCGGCCAACCCGTGGAAGCGCCTGGGTGTGTTGTTCGCGGGGCCCTTTATGAACCTGCTGACCGCGGTGGTGGTCATGTCGATCATCATTGTTCAGGAAGGTATCGGTGTTGAAGGCAAGGTGCTGATCAGCAGCGTTTCTGACAATTCGCCTGCCCAACTGGCCGGGATTCAGGCCAATGATATTTTGCTGGCAGTCAATGGCAAATCCGTCAGCACGTTGGACGCTGCCAGAGCGCTGATTCACCTTGGCGTGGATACTCCGATCGAGCTTACCCTGGATCGAAGCGGCGCGCAAATCAAACTGACCGCCACCCCGCTTTCCAGCCGTCCTGCCGAACAGGGCGCCCTGGGCGTCGGTCTGGCTTACCCGCGCCGGGCGGCAACGATTGGCGAGGCGATCAGCGGCGGTTTTTCCTATACCGGTTCCCAGGCGCTCAGTATTCTGTACCTGCCTATCGGGTTGGTGCAGGGTGTGATTGCGCCCAATCAGGCCCGCCTGATCGGGTTGAAGGGTATTTATGATATTTTCGGTCAGGCTGTGCAGCGCGATGTGCAAAGCCGCCAGCCGCTTGCGCCTGCCGCGACCAATACTTCGAGTCAGGCAGCCCAGCCTACCCAGGAACCAACCAATTATATTCTTTCCATTGTGGCCATGTTGAGCGTGTCGTTGGCAGTCTTTAACCTGTTGCCCATCCCGGCTCTGGATGGCGGACGGATCCTGTTTACCCTGCCGGAGATCATCCTGCGCCGCCGCATTCCCTATAAGCTGGAGAACACCATCAATGGTGTCGCCATGCTGCTTCTCATCGCGCTCATGGTGTTCATTAACGCCATGGATTTTATCAATCCGGCCAATGTCAAACTGCCCTAAAAGAATTATATAGATGAAAGAAATCCCTTTTTCCACTATCCTGGAAGCGCTCAAGAACACCGACCACGCTTTCCCCGCGCGCTACCTGGCGCGCTTCAGCGACCTTAATTCTGCCGATCTGAAGGCATTGATGAAAATATGGCCGGATATCCCCGTAGTTCGCAAACGCACGCTTCTGAAAAATCTGAACGACCGCTTTGAAGAAGATACGCTGCTATTGTTTGAATCGATTGGCTCCAGGCTGACCCATGATCCCGATGCTGAAGTGCGCACTCTGGCGCTCAAGTTGCTGGAGGAAACCACGGATGTGCGCCTGATCCCGGATCTGGTCAAGGTGATCCAGGATGATCTTGAACCTGAGGCCCGCGCGCGGGCTGCCACGGTCATGGGCCAATTTATCCAGATGTGTGAATTGGGTCAATTGAGCAGCGAGAAACAGGCGCAGGTGGAGGATACTCTCTTGAAAGCCGCCCATGATGACAACTCCTCTGTGGCGCGCGCCGCGCTTGAAGCCCTGGGATATTCCAGCCGCCCCGAACTGGATCAATTGATTACATCGGCTTTCAACCGGCCTGATCCGCTCTGGCAGGCATCCGCACTGTTTGCCGCTGGGCGCTCTGCCGATAACCGCTGGCAGGAGCAGATCATCACCGGGCTGTTGAGCGAGGATGCGATTGTGCGCCTGGTGGCTGTTCAAAGC
>CAIWAX010000459.1 GCA_903910795.1 uncultured Anaerolineae bacterium | reverse complement strand
GCAACACTTTTCCTGGCTGTGAACCAGGCGGTCACCGGTATCCTTCTCACTCTGTACTATGTTCCCACGCCGGATCACGCGTATGATAGTGTGGTTTACATCACCACCCAGCTACCGGCCGGCTGGTTGATCCGCGGCCTGCATCACTGGGGAGCCAGTGCCATGGTGGTTGTGACGGTTGCCCACTTACTGCGCGTATTTTTTTATGGCGCATATAAATACCCGCGTGAAGTCACCTGGATTACGGGGGTATTTCTTTTCATGGTTGTGATTGGCTTTGGTTTCACAGGCTACCTGCTTCCCTGGGATCAAAAAGCCTATTGGGCAACCACGGTTGGCACCCGCATTGCGGGAGTGGCGCCCGGCATCGGGGATTATCTGCTGCGTGTTGCACGCGGCGGCCCGGACTTATCAGCAGTGACTCTGGCACGCTTCTTTGGAACTCACATCTGGGTTTTGCCCGCTGCGCTGGCCTTGTTGGTGTTGACTCACCTGTATCTGGTCATCCGTGTTGGGATTTCGGCTGTGCCGGGTAAGGATGAGTGAGCCATGAACGAACAAGAGAGGCAAGCTTATCTGGAAAAATATAAGAAAGCCAAGGAGAAAGGTGTACCCTTCTTCCCGGATATTATCTTCAAGGATACGATCGTTTCACTGATCGTTCTGCTTGTTTTGGTCGCGCTGGCCTACTTCCTGGGCGCCCCCCTGGAAGCGCGCGCGAACCCCAACGATACAAGTTATACTCCCCGCCCTGAATGGTACTTTCTGTTCCTGTTTCAACTGCTGAAATATTTCCCTGGCAACCTGGAAGTTGTGGGTGCAATGATCCTGCCGGGAATATTCATCACCATTCTGCTACTGCTGCCTTTCATCGATAAAAGCCCCAAACGTCACTTCCTCAATCGCAAATTCGCAAGCATCACTGCGGTATTGGTTGTGTTGGGAATTGGCCTTTTGACTTATCTGGCGGCGAATGAAGCGCCCCCGCCCCAGGTGGCGGTGGTTGTGGATAAGGCCGCCAACCTGTACGCCAAGGATTGCGCAAATTGTCATGGGCAGGGTATTACCGTTCAACCAGGTGCTGACCTGCATAAAATGATTGCCGATGGTAACCACCAGGGAATGCCGTCCTGGAGCGCGGATTTGAGTTCTGATGAAATTGACACGTTGGTTGGATTCATCCTATCTCCCAACGGCAGCGCTCTTTACACAAAAGAATGCGCTGGCTGCCACAAAAATGCCGTTCTGGCTTCCGGCAATCCAGTGCAGCTACAGCAAGTTTTTGATCAGGGTACCGCATTCCCAGCTCATAAGGGTCTGGGCACCCGCGATTGGAAAACCACCCTGACCGCGGATCAACAAAATGCTTTACTTAACTTCCTGGCCGCGCCCGATGGGCAGCGTCTTTTCGCCATCAACTGTTCAGGTTGTCATGGTCAGGGCGTGGGTTTTGCCGGTACAAAGGAAGAACTTCAAAGCATGATCGTGAAGGGTGGTCACCAGTTGACCATGCCCGCCTGGCAGGGAACCCTGTCTGTAGACAACCTGGGCAAACTGGCCGATTATGTTGTCAATCCCAAAGATAACCAGGATGGAGCGAAGTTATTCAGCCAATATTGCATCACCTGTCACAAGGACAAGCTGCCGACATCTCCCGACAAGGAGACTGCGCTCAAAACCATCCAGTTGGGTGGCGGGCATATCACCATGCCGGCCTGGGGTGCTATCCTGACCCAGGAACAAATCGCTGCGCTGACCCAATACACCTGGGATACCAGCCAGGGAGTTGGTGTAACTTCGGGGGCAAAGCTGTTCGCAGCCAACTGCCGCGGCTGTCACGGCAAGTTTGGCGAGGGTGGGCCCAATCCAACCTTCCCCGGCGATATGATCCTGCCCATCAGCACGGCGGAGTTCTTGAAAACCCGCGATGATACAACCCTGCACAACATCATTTCGCAGGGACAGCCGGACTATGGTATGACACCGTTTGGCGCCACCAGCGGCGGTTCCTTGAGCGACGATCAAATCGATGCCGTTGTTTCCTATTTACGCAGTTGGGAAGCAAACCCGCCCACTACCAGCATGCCGAAAGCTCCGGCGGCTGTTTTCCAACCGAAAGAGTTGACCGCCAAACAACTTTACGATGGAATGTGTGCTCAATGCCACGGCGCCAATTTTGAGGGAACCAACAGCGGCCCGGCCCTGGATCAGGCCAAACTGCGGGCCAAATATGATGATCAAAGCCTCTTTAATATTCTCAATGACGGCGTTTTGACGGTTGCCATGCCCGGAGTGGGCCACATGTTCTCAAAGGATCAGGTTCAACAACTGGTTGTCCTGGTGGCAGGCAAGGATACCGGTGGCACCACGGCAGGCGCAACCCCCAGCCCGGGTGCCACGCCGGGCGCCGGCGGAGCCGGTACGGTAAGCTTTAAAGAACAGGTGGCTCCAATTTTCCAGGCAAAATGTTCCATGTGCCACAGCACCTCCACCACTTTTGGAGGCTGGGATAGCAGCACTTACAAATCGGTTACGACAACCGGCTACAAATCAGGCGAAGTGGTTGCCGGAGATCCGGATAAAAGCCGGCTGGTGCAGCTGATTATGCAGACCAATGGCGTTTTAATGCCTCCAACCGGAAAACTATCAGATGCTGAGATCCAGACCATCCGGGATTGGATCAAGGCCGGGGCTCTCGATAACTGACCTACTTTTCCAGAGAATCTATGTCAAAAAACTACCGGCAAAATTGCCGGTAGTTTTTTGATTTAATTACCTGAACGCACCCGGGCAAAAGTCCCGGAGAAATTATCGGATCTTAAACAAAACAATAAGGCCTACAAAAGAAACAAAACAACACACCATCATTCCAAAACTTGTCAAGACCAGGCCAAAGATACGATAATTGCTTGTGTTTTCCTCCAATTGCTCGATCGCAGAAATGGAAGGATCTTTTGGATCGTATTTTACCTTGACATAGGTATTGACAGGATGTTGGTCGAGTATCGCTTGCGCGTCTTTTTGGCTGAAATAAGCATGCTCTTCGGCAAAAACCTTGTTGCTGCGATACTCGACATCCTTGACTGTGTAGGCATACTCAATGAGAGGTTCATAGCTAATATCAATATGAACACCTTTGGTATCTTCTCTTTGGGTTTCGTGCTTATCCAGCTTTATAGAATTGATTTTCCCACCCGTTGAATCCCAATCATAGATGTCAACCTGGCCGTCTTTTTTCTTCCGCCTGGCATCTATTGTCAAGAAGATGCCCCCCGCTAAAAGGATAACCACTCCCAGGATAACAGGAACAACAAAATAAAGCACAAATGTAGTGTCCATGATTTTGTCTCCTTTTCGATATTATACATCAGCAAAATATATAGAAGAAGGATTATTAAAGAAGTTTTGCTTATTAGGGAATTATGGAAGCCGAGTTCCCGTACCTGTCTTTCCAGGTTAAATATTTAAGTAACAGTTACATATTTATTACGATGGGCAGTGGGTTTCTACTGACCCCAGCGCGGCGCTCTATTGGTAAGTGATCTCTTCCACACGCCAAGTTTCCTCACCGACCAGGTTTTTCAAGCGAGCGAACAGGTCGGGGGTCAGGCGCGTGGTATCGTTGGGAAAATCGATCAGGTGCGCGCGCCCGTTTTCAAAAACATGGAATTGGAAGCGATCCCGGCCGGGATGCGAAATCAGAATGCCGTAAACATGTTTGATCCGGCGGCGGTCGCGGTCATTGTCGCCGCTCGGGCGCAGGAAAATGGTGATCAGGCGCGGTGGCTGGCCGTTATCTTTAGACTCTTCGGGCAGTGGCGGGGCGATGGGTGGCAGTGCAGACGGAAGGACTGGTTTGCGCTCTACGGGCAACGCAGCAAGAACTGCCTCGGGTGCGGCAGGCTGCGAATTAACGCGAGGTGCCACAGGCTGCGAAAGAACCGTGGCCTCGGCCGGCGGATCGAAATGTTCGAGCGATAGCATGTCATCCATGGGGGTTGGCCCGGCAAAGGCGGCCTCATGTGCCATGTGGGTCGGGGCAGGCAGGTAGTTATCCCAATCCGGCGGGGCTTCGGGTTCGGGTGGCATCTTATCCCAATCGGGCTCGAGCTCCTCTTCCAGAACAGGGACAACTTTTTTCACGTGTCCTGTGGGGTTGACCGGTAGCGGCGTAGCCGCGACAGGTTCTGGCCGGGCCGGGGTATCTTTGTGAGCGAGCGCCAGCGGCTGCGCCTGGGCCGGCCGCCGGCTCTGGTAAACCGGTTCCGGTTCGCTTAAAACACCTGTGCCCTGTGGGTTGGTCGCAACCGGGGAGAAGGGCATGGGGGTATCAAACGCGGCCACCTTAACGTCAATCTGGGTGCGAATGTCATCCACCAGAATTTTAGGCGGGTTGCTGTTGGTATCCACCTTGCCGTCCGCGATCAATACCTTGCCTTCCTCACACAACAGGCGAATTTTTTCCCAGGTTTTTGGGAAAATAACCAGTTCAAGATTGCCGTGCAGATCTTCGAGCGTGACAAAGCCCATCATCTTGTCGCTTTTTGTTTTAAAAGGCCGCACCGTAACGACCATACCTGCCACGCGCACGCGTTCTTCGTGATTGGCATCCAGCAGGGTCAAAGCGTTGTGACTGACGGCCTGAGTCAGCAGTTCGGCGTAGGCCGAAAGTGGATGATCGGAGAGATACACGCCGATCAGCTCGCGTTCCCAACCCAGGGCTTCCTTTTTCTCAACCTTGAGGTTGGCAGGCAGGGTGATGGATTGATCCTGCACCCCCGAAGCTGCGCCAAACAGGGATAACTGGCCGCTTTCCGCCGAGCGGAAATGGCTGGCACTGGCGCCCACGATCTGTTCCAACGTGATCAACAGCGCGGCGCGGTCGCCAAAGGTGTCGAAAGCGCCAACCTTGATCAGGCATTCCAGAGCGCGCTTCCCGGCGGCGCGTAAATCCACGCGGCGCGCAAAATCATTGAGGTCGTTAAAGGGTTTGCCCTGCCGGCCAGTCACAATCAAATCTGCCGGGCCCTGCCCGACATTTTTAACTGCCCCCAAGCCAAAGCGGATAGCCGGTTTGGTGCTGCCACCGGGTTTTGTTTCACGGTCCTCAATGCTGAAATCAAATTCAGAGTGGCTGACATCTGGCTGGAGTACATCGATGCCCAGTGCGCGTGAATCGGAGATGTACAGAGCGATCTTGGCGGAGTCATCCTTGAAAACCGACATCAGCGCGCACATGTATTCGGCTGTGTAATGGGTTTTCAGGTAGCCGGTCTGGACTGAAATCAGGCCGTAATCGGCGGCGTGGGACTTGTTGAAACCGTAGCGCGCGAATTTCTCCCAATCTTCAAAAATCGCAGTGGCAGTCTCAACATCCATGGTCTTTTCAGAGGCACCGTGGATGAATTTATCTTTGTGCTTGGCGATTTTATCGGCCTGCTTTTTGGAAATGGCCTTGCGCAGATCGTCTGATTCTGAGCGGCTGTATCCAGCCAAATCCACCGCCGCGCGCATGATCTGTTCCTGATAGACCGGGATACCATAGGTATCGCTAAAGATCGGTTCCAGGGCCGGGTGCCGGTATTCGATTTTTTCTTCGCCGTGCATGCGTTTGATGTAAGACGGGATGAAATCCATCGGGCCGGGACGGTAAAGCGCCACCATGGCGATGATGTTATCCAGGTTTTTGGGCTTCATCTCCACTACCCAGCGTGTCATCCCGTTGCCTTCCAGTTGGAAGATCCCGGCAGTCTGGCCGCGCCCCATCATTTCAAAAGTTTCAGGGTCATCGGTGGGGATATTATCGAGAGTCAGCTCAATGCCGTGGCGTAATTGGATCTGGTCGCAGGCGCGCGCCATGACTGTCAGCGTGGACAGCCCCAGAAAGTCTACTTTAAGCATGCCCATGCTGTCGAGAATACCCATTTCAAACTGGGTGACGGTTTTAACGGGCGATTCCTCCGACCCGGAGGTAGGGCGATGAATGGGCAGGTAGTCAGTGATAGGTCTGTCTGCGATCACCAGCCCGGCAGCGTGCGTCCCAGCGTTGCGCACAACGCCCTCCATGTGGATGGCGGTGTCGACCAGCTTTTTCATTTTTGGATCGGCGTTGTAAGCGGCCTTGAAATCGGGCACTTCCAGCAGGGCTTCGGAGAGCGAGATGGGTTTGCCTGGGATGTTAGGCACCAGCTTTGCGATCTTGTCCACTTCTGGGATGGAAATATCCATCACGCGCGCCACGTCGCGCAGGGCGCCGCGTGCAGCCATGGTGCCGAAAGTGATGATCTGAGCCACCTTATCATCGCCATATTTTTTTGCGGTATATTCGAGCATCTCCGAGCGCCGGTCATCGCGAAAATCCAGATCGATATCGGGCATGGAGACGCGCCCCGGGTTGAGGAAGCGTTCAAACAGCAGTTGGTGCTGGATGGGATCAACCAGGGTGATAAAGAGTGAGAAGGCCACCAGCGAACCGGCACCTGAGCCGCGGGTGTTGTACCAGATGTTATTTTCACGGGCGTGGCGGCATAGGTCCCAAACGATCAGGAAGTAGGCGTCGAAGCCCATACTGTGAATGACGCCCAGTTCAAAATCCAGACGTTCACGAATTTCAGAATCATTTTTGCGGCTGCCATAACGTTTTTCCAGGCCCAACTCGCACAGATAGTGCAGGTAGGTTTCGGCTGTATATTCTTCGGGTACCGGGAATTCAGGCAGGTGGTAGCCCTTAAAGCCGAGATCCACCTGGCAGCGTTCCGCAATCTCAAGCGTGTTGGAGAGCGACTCGGGAATCTCGGAGAACAGCCGGCTCATTTCCTGCGGCGAGCGCAGATAAAAGGTGGGGGAATCGTAGCGCATGCGATCCGGGTCGCTGAGCAGCTTGCCGGTTTGTATGGCCAGCAAAATATCCTGATACTGGGCATCGTCCGCCTCGATGTAATGCACATCGTTGGTGGCGACAAACTTGGCGGAATATTTTGCACCCAGTTCAACCAGCTTTTTGTTCAGGCTGACCAGCTCGGAGATATTGTGCTGCTGCAGCTCCACGTAAAAACGGTCGGGGCCGAAAACATCGTAAAACCAGTTCATGCGCCGCACGGCTTCTTCGGGTTTCTCATCCATGAGCTGCCGCGGGATTTCGGCGGACATGCAGCCGGAGGTGGCGATCAGCCCCTCGGCGTGCTCGGCCAAAAACTCGTGGTCAATGCGTGGAAAATAGTAGAAACCATCCATCTGGGCGGCGGAGGTAATTTTCAGCAAGTTCTGGTAACCAATTTCGTTTTCGGCCAGCAGCAGCAGGTGGCTGGATTTTTTATCCAACTTCGAGTCGCGATCCTGCATGCGGCGCGCGGCCATGTAGGTTTCCACGCCAATGATGGGCTTGATGCCGGCTTCCTTGGCGGCGTTGTAAAATTCGATCACGCCAAACATGGTGCCGTGGTCGGTGATGGCCAGGGCGGGCATTTCCATCTCTTTGGCGCGTTTGACCAGCTTCTTGATGTTTGAAAAACCATCGAGCAGCGAATAAACAGTATGGGTGTGCAAGTGTACAAAAGATTCAGCCATGGAATAATTCCGGTCCTTGATTGCGACATGGTACTGTGCATGAAATAATCCCAGCTCTAGATTGGGATAGGACAAAATCATTATAGCATCCCCGAGCCTGAACGAACCGTACGCTTGGCTTAAAATATTGTGAACATTAGTTCTTTTAACATAGAGGGATTAATCGCGGGTTGGCGCTACAGGCCATAAAGATTATTGATATGTTGATATCCGTTCGTTTGCCCCACTATACCCTTATTCCCTGACCAGGCCGCCGTGATATACCAGTTCATAGGCTTTAATGCCATCGTGTTCTATCCATTCGCGTCCAGTAAAGCGGTCAAACCCGCCCACGCTGGTGTCAAAGTATGTGAAGTGATCTTCGCTGTTCTGAAATCCTCCAAGGAAACGCCCTTCCGCGTACATGCGCGAAAGACTGGCTTTGATCATCTGCCCAGCCTGGGAAGGGGTCATAAATTCGGGTTTTAGAATATAGCCATAATAATTCATGACCCAAACAGGTTTTCCGATATACCATACGGCTTCCTCGCCAATGAAATCAGTCCCGCCAAAATAGCTGTCGAGGTAGGCCCATTCCCCTTCCACAAATTGCAGATCATGGGACGCCGGGCGGCAGGAAGGAATTTTCGCGCCTCCTCCTACATAGGTGGCGGCTTTGGCGCGAACAATGAATGTGTGTAACTCTGGGAGAGATAGGCTGTTCATACATTACGCTCCGATCCAAAATCAAGATGCACAGTATCGGAAAAATCTGATGTAACTGCTCACGGGGTGGGTGCTTTTTGGCAAGAACCTATCCCCCCCGGCCCTCGCCAAGAACATGCGAGGTGAAAGAACCCTTCCCTAAAGGGAAGGGG
>CAIWAX010000458.1 GCA_903910795.1 uncultured Anaerolineae bacterium | reverse complement strand
CTCCGCGACGTGGCGATCTCTCCCACTAGGTAGAGATACCCAAAAGCGGGTACGATGTTGCCACGTTGCCAACATCGTACTGACAAGGTTGTTAATGAATTTGATCGAGTATTAACTTAATCGCTGCTGCCCCGGCAAGGATCAGAACGACATTGTCAAACATATTTTGTTGGATACGAGGCAGCAGCCATTTCCCGGCAAATGCTCCAAAGATGATCACCGGCAGCAACGCCAAATCAAAAACCAGGGTATTCCAGGTGACCATCGGGTTGGCAGGCAATGCCAGGCTCAGAACCACGTAAACCGGCAACTTGGCAAGGTTGAACATAAAGAAATACCAGGCAGTTGTCCCCATGAACTCGTTTTTCGACAAACCAATACCGGTAAAATAGATGGACATGATCGGCCCGCCAGCGTTTGATACCATGGTTGAAAACCCGGCCAGCACACCTGTCGATGAATGACCAACAAAAGATGGCGGAATGATTTTGTCCCCCCAATAACGGCGGGCAAGACTGACCGCCAGCATCGCCAACACAAGCACGCCAATAATGATGTTCAACCAGTCAACCTGGCTGCCTTGCGAACCGGAGAACCATAACAAGCCGGCCCCGGCCAGCATGCCGATGCTCACCCAGGGGATCAGTGCGCGCAGATTATCCCAGCGAGCGTGGAACCGATACCAGAGCACCGCAAAAATATCACCCAAAATCAGCAAGGGAAGTGTGGCCCCAATCGACAAACGTCCACCGAACACCAGCGCCATCAGCGGCACGATCAGGATGCCAATGCCTGGCAGGCCCGTTTTGGAAATGCCAACAATCAAAGCCGCAATAATACCGATGATCCATTGTTCAGGGGTCAGAGTCATGAAAGTTGGGGCCAATCCAGGTACTTGGGAATGGCGTTTTTAGGAATGCGCTCGTAGGCTTCTTCCAACGGTATGTTTTGAACATGACAAAGGAATGCCGCCAGGCACAGACCATGAGCAACGATCACAAGCCTGTCATCCGCATGGTATTGAGCACAAATATCCTGTATCGCCTGTGTGACCCGCAAAGAAAGTTCCCGCAGCGACTCGCCGCCCGGAGCACGCGCATCCACTGGATTGCGCAGACGTTCAGCCCAGGCCTCCGGGTACAGGCCAGGGATTTCTGATAACAATTGGCCTTCCCAAATTCCCATATTGATTTCCCGCAAGCGGGAGTCGGTGCTGACGGGTAAAGCGTGTTTCTGGGCAATAATCTCGGCGGTGACCCGGGCACGCTGCAGATCGCTCGAATAAAAGGCAGTAAAATGCTCGCCGGCCAGTTCATCGGCTGCCTGGCGAGCCTGTTCAAATCCAGTCTCGTTTAAAGGTATGTCTGAAGATCCCTGCCAGCGGCCTTGCAGGTTAAACGAAGTCTGTCCATGCCGAAGCAGGCATAATTTCATCATAAGGGAAGAATCTCTTCTGGCAAGCCTTGTTTCAAGGAGCTATCCCATCCTGTCGCGTTCTGCTGCCGCCACGGATTCATCCAATTTTTTAAATAGCGGTCCGGGCTGAGATAAAGACTGACCGGGCGCCAACTGGCTGGGCTGCCAAAAAGCTGCCCCTGACTCATTCAGAACCGGTTTGTATCTCAGCACGGTATGTTCGCCAAGCGTATCCTGAACAGGTTCAACATACTGTTCACCAAAAAGTGGAGTTGAGTATCCCAGGAAGATATGCAATTTCTCACTCGTAAAGGGGAGTACCGGAGCAAACAGAACCTTGAGCGAATCGATGGCTTTTAATGCAGTATAAACCGTCAGGGAAGCTGCCTCTCGATCGGTTTTGATGGATGTCCAGGGGGCGTTCGCGTCAATATAACGGTTTACCTCGGTCGATAAACGCATGGCTTCTGCCAGGGCCGCGCGCAGGTGGATGGCAGAAAATTCGTTCGCAACAGTAACAAATCCATTCTCAATCGTGGCAAGCAGGTTCAAATCGGCCTCGCGCAGATTGGCAGGATCGATATCAGGAACTCGGCCGTCCCAATTTTTATAGCAGAATGACAACATGCGGTTGGCCAGGTTGCCCCAGGTTGCAACCAACTGGTTGTTATTCAGCGCTACAAATTCGCCCCAATCCCAGTCGCTATCCTTATTTTCAGGCATATTAACAGTCAGGTAATAGCGCAAGGCATCCGGGTCATAGCGCGAAAGGAAATCCAGGCCCCACACGCCCCAATGGTGCGAACCACTGATCTTCTGGCCTTCCATATTCATGAACTGGTTGGCTGGCACATCATAGGGCAGGGTTAATTTCACGCCCTTCTCACCATTGAAAATTTCCACAAATTGATCGCCAACGCCCATTAACTGCGCCGGCCAGAGGGATGTATGGAAGAAAATATTATCCTTGCCGATAAAATGATACTGTTTCGCGGAAGGGTTCACCCACCAATCTTTCCAGTTTCCGTCAGAAATCAGGCTCCATTCAATCGCCGCCGATAAATAACCGATGACTGCCTCAAACCAGACATACAGACATTTGCCTTCCCAGCCCTCTACCGGAACAGGAATTCCCCAGTCCAGATCCCGGGTAATCGGGCGTGGTTTGAGTCCTTCGGCCTCAATTTTTCCAAGTGATTCGCCGATGACGGTATCGCGCATGTGACTGGCACGCTCCCGGAGAAAGTTCTTGACATCCGGTTCCAGTTTCGACAAATCAATATAGAAATGCTCGGTCTCGCGCAGTTCAGGTGTCGAGCCATCCACTTTGGAGCGTGGGTTGATCAGTTTGGCAGCTTCGAGTACATTCCCGCACTGGTCGCACTGATCGGAGCGTGCTTCGGCATAGCCGCAAATATAACAGGTGCCTTCTACGAAGCGGTCCGGGAGAAATTTACCGGCGCTGGGTGAATACCACTGCGGTTCAATTCCGGTAAAGAGAAAACCATTTTTTTTCAGCGCCAGAAAAATACTCTGCGAAACTTTGAAGTGATTCTGTGTATGAGTGGATGTGAACAGGTCGTAGGTGATCCCGGCCTTCTGGAACACTTCCAGGAAGCCCGCATGGTATTTCTTGTAGACTGATTCAACGGACACACCTTCGCGATCTGCAGCGATTGTGACAGGTGTACCGTGAGAATCCGTGCCGCTGACCATCAACACCTGGTCGCCCTTCAAGCGGTGATAGCGCGCGACAATATCGCCTGGCAAATGTGAGCCGGTGATGTTTCCAACATGAATTTCAGCATTGGCATAGGGCCAGGCGATGGCAATCAAGATGTTTTCTGGCATGACAACCTCCGGTTGAACGTTTCGTAAAAATATATTTTGTTTTCCTATCTGGTTTTTTAAGACAGGGTTAAAAAAAAATGCCGGCTTGCGCCAGCAATTTTGAACAAGCGGGTTGAACCGCCCTGCAGTTCATCTGGCGTTGAACTGCGAGTGATCACCCAACATGCGCATTATGCAGGAAGAATTAATCATAGGGGTATTTTACTACAAGCGAGCTATTTTTTGAAAAAAGTTTTACCGGTAGTTTGCAGATTATGGAACAATTGAGTTTACGCTGAAATTGTCCATGCAAACCTGGGTACTGTCCCAGATACGCAAAGCAGTTCCACCGGTTGGGTAAGTGCTGTCGGTGGCGGTCAGCACGGGAACACCATCCACCATCCCGGTAAAGGTATCCCCACTTACTTTAACAGAGAGCGTATGGGTGGCGCCATACCAATCTGCGCCAGGCATACTTTTAAAAGCAATGGGAGGGTTAATTTCCGCATTGTTTACCCATTTACGGATCACCACGCCATTGAAACCCGGGTCATATTGAAAAGCATAGCCGTTGATTCCCTGGCTGCCGTTGGTGGAACGAAAGAAAATACCATAGCCGTTGCCCGAATTCAGTTTGGCGCCATCAATCTGGGCCACATAATCGGTAGATGGTAAGCTGCTTGTCATGGAACATTTATTAGTAAGAATTCCATAACCACTCGCGCACAATTGACCGTTGGCGACTGTCCATTGATTTGATGCACCAGCCGTCACCTGCCAGCCGCTCAAGCTGTTAAAACCATCATTGCAATAAACTGTTGATGTCTGACAGGCATTGGAACTGAAAACCGATGCAACCCGACAGTAAACATTATAGGTAGATACACCGGAAATCTGCAAAATAGACAGGCTCGCAACGGCAATCAGCACCAAAATCAAGGCATATTCAACCAACCCCTGTGCAGCAAGGTCTCTGCTGATTTTTAATTTCATATTTCAGTACCTTGTAAAACACAGGCATATTTCAGAGCAATATCATATTGTAAATTTCCACTTGTAGATTGGAAATAACTTGAAATAATTTGGCTGAGCTCTTTTATAAATAACATTTTAACTGTCTTGCCCGGCGAGGATGTCGCAAGCGGCGCAATGCTTTGCCTTCTATCTGGCGGATGCGCTCACGGGTCAGCCCAAAACGCAGCCCGACCTCCTCGAGGGTATAGATGTTCCCATCATCCAGACCAAAACGCATTTTGATAATATGTGCTTCCTTGGGAGATAAAGTCGAGAGCACCTCGGCCAGTTTTTCTTTTAACATGGACTGATAGGCGCACTGCAAAGGCGTAGGGCTGAATTCGTCTTCGATGAACATGCCCAATTCGGATTCTTCATCATCCCCCACCGGGCTCTCCAGCGAGAGCGGCAGCCAGGAAATTTTCTGGATCCACTGCACCTTTTGGGGGCTCAGGTTTAATTCAGTGGCAAGTTCATCTATAGAAGGTGCCCGGCCAAGTTTTTGCTCCAATTCATGATTAACCTTGTACAGATGACGGATGCGGTCAGCCATGTGCACTGGCAGCCGGATGGTGCGGGATTGATCCGCAATCGAGCGGGTAATGGCTTGCCGGATCCACCAGGTAGCGTAGGTTGAGAATCTAAAACCACGCTTGTAATCATACTTTAACACGGCTTTCATCAAACCCAGGTTGCCCTCCTGGATCAGATCCAGAAGAGCAATATCGTGACCCGTGTAACGCTTGGCAATGCTGACCACCAGGCGGGTATTGGCCTTGATCAGGTGTTCGCGGGCCTCTTCACCCGCCGCCTCGGTCATTTCCAATTCACTCCGCTGTTCATGCGGAACTCGACCCTGCTCCTGAATGATCCTGGTTGCTTCCCTGCCAGCCACAATCTTCCTGGCAATTTCCAGCTCTTCTGCCTGAGTGAGCAGCGGCACGCGAGCCATATCCTTGAGATATAGCCCCACGGTATCTTCCGTCAGAACCGATTCAACCGGATTCGCCCATGATTCATAGCCCATTTCCGGGATGGGAGATTCAACCATCTGGGTTTCATATTCAGCGTCAGGATCAAGAATATCAACTCCCCGCCGGCGCAGCGCTGTCATCATCACAGAGATGCGCTCAGAATCAAGCCCCGGGTCAACCTCCACCAGGTCATCTGTGGTCAAATATCCCTGGACACCAGCCTTTTCCATCAAAATATTGAGGACTTCATTACGATGAGTGCGAGCTGAAACTACCACGTCTTGTCCTCCTGCGTTATTAGCAAATGGAAAACATGTTACCTGCCGGGTTCGTCTTCATCCATATCTTCATCAAGAAGTTTCTTCAAAGCTAAAAAAGGGGAGTCGGGTTCGGGTCGATGCCCGCAATCCTTTTCATTCAGGTTTTGACCACATTCCAGGCACAAGCCCTTGCAATCTTCGCGGCAGAGCGGCTTAATCGGGAATTCAAGCAAAGCAAATTCCCTCACCAATTCTTGAAGATCAATTTGGGCATCATCGGGAACAATCAAACCCGAATCGGTCATATTTTCTTCTTTGAAAGCAAATAGTTCTGTAAATTCCCACGTCAAGGTATGTTCATAATCAGTAAGACAACGCACACATTCTAATGTGGTGATCCCATTAAAATTCCCCTGCACAATTAACCCCTGGGGAGTGCGTCCAACATTGACCCGGCCTTTAACATCAACCAATTCCAGGTCAATATCCCGATAATTGGGAAAATCAAATTCAAAATCGCGGTTATAACCAATCGGCGAATTAATAATATAACCGACATTTAACCGCAGAGGTTTGCGAGGATTTGCCACCTTATTCACTTTATTAGAAGGATTTTATGTTACTTGTAGAATATACATATTTTAGCACGGGCGATTCAGCGAGTCAATGAGTTTTTCGCATAATTAAAAATAAGTTCGCTCGATCCATCACCTTTCACGCAGAACGTGGAACCATCCAGCAATTCCAAATCTGAAATCTGGTAAGCTCACGGTTCGGTCATTTTAAGAGCGATTTCAAAAATTAGACCTCTTGTGTAACTTAAAAAACGTTCTTGTCGTAACGGCTCGCGAAGCGCCCTGCGGGCTAGCCGTTCGGTTCGCTGCAAAAGCGGTCAAAAGCGACTGACCCGCAGGGCCCGTGAGTCGCTACTACGGTACATTTTCGCCAAAAGCATCGCCTAAATTTTGCTGATTTTGCAAAGAAATGGCAATTTCAAGTTACGATTCTAGCCAGGGTTGCGCCTTTGCCGGGCGCGAGGATGCCTGATGATGATGAAAGGCGCCTCACTGGGTCACAAGGCAGAAATGAATGGCTGGAAAGTGTCTTGATTACGCGGCGTTTATTTTTGGAAGGGTGGCGGGGTCTTTTAAAATTTTCCGAGCGGTGGAGAGATCGAGCCTGCCAACACGGCACAACTGCATGAAAGTTGAGAACTGGTTGGTTTCAATTCTTGAAGAGTAGAGCCTGGCCTGCTGGCGGGGAGCAAGTTCCGAAAATCCCGGCTCGGATTGTAAATCGGACATCAAGGTTGCGTGCGCTGTCCGGACTTTTTCAAGCAACTGCTCCAGGGCCAGGTTGTCTTTTTCTGACCAGATGGGGACTGGTTTTGCTTGTGTCGAAACTGGCGCCTGGTAGGTTTTTCGCACCTGCCGCCAGAGATTTCCGCGGCTGGGCACAGTTACAAATCGGAAGTCAGGCAATACCAGCCCGGTTAGGGCTTTTCCGTGCACGCAATCGGTATCCAGACCGAAGATTTTATCCTGGTATACAAATGGTTGATCCGAGTGGCTATAGTTGTAGTGGCCAACGATAACGGGCTTTTCTCCGCTGTACAGCTCAAACCAGGGGCGCTGGTAGTGTGCACGCAGGATTTTGTCACCGCCCATGGTGCCGCATAAAACCGTTGGGTGTTGTTGATCGAGGGGCAGATCAGGTTCGAGATAACCATGAACGATGATTGCCTCGGGGAGATCCTGGAAGAGAGGCAGGTTTCCCATCCAGGCTAGCGCTTCGGGATAGACGTTACCAAGCTGTTGGCGGCTGATCATCTGTGAGATGGATAGTTTTACAAGATGCTTTGATGCGCCGAAATGTTTTCTTTCGTGGTTGCCCATGATCGTGCGGGCCATGGTCATGTGCCCTGCGGGTGTGTGCCTGAAAAAGTCGACTACCTGCGGGGTTTCGGGCCCACGGTCAACAATATCCCCGAGCGCGAGAATCGAGTCATCTTCTGCCAGCCCAGCCCGATCCAGCAGCGCCTGCAGTTCAAAAAAACAGCCGTGAATATCGCCGATCACAAGTGTGCGCATATCTTTATTATGGTGGAAAATTCCAAATCAGGCAAGCCTTTGATTATTTTATAAGCTTGAGGCATTTTCAACATTTAGAAATGGTTCGCCGCGCTCGGGATCCATCTCCATGATTCCGGTCAGGGTAAAGGGGTTGGATGAATTGACAATATCTTTGGCCTGGCGGTAGGCGTCCGGGAAGAGAATGGTCTCGAGGGTTCCAGCCAGGTCTTCGATGGTCAGAAACAGCATACTGGCGCCTTTGCTGGTCTTGCTGCGGTGGGAGGCCTGGCGAATAGCGGCCACGGTCACGCGTTGACCAACGCGTTCCACCGCCTCCAGGGTGGTGATGGCATGGGCGGCTTTGATCTTGTCCAAAACCAGTTCGAGCGGGTGGGCTTCGAGGCTGATCCCGAGCAGTTCGGTTTGGGCAGCCATCTTTTGCTCCAATGTCCAATCTGGCGTGGAAGTCAAATTCCAGTCGAATAGACTCAATTGTCCAGACTGCCACCCGCCGCTATCCAAACGGCGCAGGATGGCTGGTATGGATCCCAGACCTTCAAGCGCGCCGACTTTTGCCAGGCTGGCGGCTTCCTGCGGACGTGGATCGGCGCGGGTCAGGAAATCATCCAGCGAAACAAACGGGCGGTTTTGTTTGATGCGTTCAATGGTGCGGCGGGTCAGGTCTTTGACCTGATCCAAACCCATGAATAAGATTTTTTTTGTTTCCACCTGGCTGACGGTAAAGTTGCTGGTGGAGTGATTGACATGCGGTGGGCGGACGACTTGTTCCATGCGGCGGGCCTCGCTCAAGTAGACACGCTGGCTGTAATATCCCCCCCCATTGGCGAGCACAGCGGCCATAAATTCAGATGGGAAGTGGGTTTTACACCAGGCAGAACGCCAGGCTACCTGTGCATAAGAGGCGGCGTGTGCCTTGGGAAAACCGTAACCAGCGAAGGCAGCCATCATCTCCCATATCCGCTCGCCTGTTTCGAGAGGCACAGCGCTTTTTTCCATGGCCTGATCTACAAACTTGCGTTCCAGCTCCTGCATGCGCTTGCCGGGGTCAAAATGGCTCATGCCCCGCCTTAGCAGATCGGCTTCGGCCAGGCTGAACCCGGCCAGCTCGTTGGCAATGCGGAGTACCTGTTCCTGATATAAAATGACGCCAAAGGTTTCATCCAGCAGCGGCGCCAGGGATGGGTGGAGGTGCTGAACAGGTTCCTGGCCTTTGAAGCGTCTGACAAAGGCATCTTTGAGCCCGCCCGAGAGCGGCCCCGGGCGGTAAAGGGCCAGGGCTGCCATGATGTCATCCACGCTGCGGGCATGGATTTCGCGCAGCGTGGCGCGCATGCCGGGGCTTTCAATCTGGAAACAACCGATGGTTTGCCCGGTTTCGATTCGCCCGGCGGTAGCCAGGTCATCATTGGGTATGGCATCCAGCACCGAGAGACGGGAGGCGTATTCTTCCGGGCGGCTGATCTGGATAAATTCAGCGACATCTCCCAGGACGGTCAAGCCGCGGATGCCGAGCAGGTCGATTTTGACCAGGCCGAGCGCTTCAACCGATTCAAGGTCGAACTGTGTAACAACAATGCCTTTCCTTCCCGAACTCATCACCGGTACCAGGTCAGTGAGCGGGCCAGGAGAGACAATCATTCCTCCGGGGTGAACGGAAAGATGGCGCGGCAGTTTGAGCAGGGCTTCGGCATCATTAAAAATATGCGCATAGCCAGGATAGGAGGCGCGCAATATGAAAAAAGGCGATTGCGGCTCGCCTTTTTCATCCCGTTCTTCAAAGCGCGCCCAGAAAGAATAGGGCAGCCGGTTGACCATTTCACGAATTTTGCTTTGTTCCAGGCCATGGGCTTTGGCTGCGTCACCCAGCGCCGAGCGTGGCCGGAAGCGGTTGATGGTGGCAACCATGGCGACCCGGTCTGAACCGTAAGTGTCGAAAACGTGCTCGATCACACTTTCCCGGCGGTTTGAGCACAGGTCAGTGTCAATATCCGGCGGAGTGGTGCGGGCCGGATTGAGAAATCGCTCAAAGTAGAGGTTCAACCGGATCGG
>CAIWAX010000457.1 GCA_903910795.1 uncultured Anaerolineae bacterium | reverse complement strand
GGGATCACAAACTGGAATATCCGTCCACAGTTATTTGCCTATTTATTGGCAGCCATCTCTATCTGGGCAATCTACCAATACCGCCTGGGGCATAAGCCCTGGCTGTGGGGCGGCGTACTGGCGCTTGTCATGGCCGGCTGGGTGAACACTCACGGCACATTTTTTATCCCTTTTGCGTTGGCCGGCGTCCTGTTCCTGGAAGACCTGGTCAGGGGCTGGCAAACCAGAAACTGGCGTCTGCTTGTGCCGGTCATGCGCCTGTTGGGGTTGCTGGCATTAGGCAGCCTCTGCAATCCGCATGGATATAAAATTGTTGAGTATGCCTATGGGATGTCCAAATCGAATCAGGTGCAGCAATATGTTGTCGAATGGCAGCCCTCATCCATCTATCAACCTGACGGGGTCATATTTTTTCTCGTATTTGGACTTTTTGTTTTAATCTGGGTTCTTTCACGCTACCGCCCATCCATTTCCGAAAGCATTTCATTCATTTTCTTCGCCTTCCTGGCCTTCAGGTATGAAAGAGGGGTGGTCTGGTTCGGGATCACACAATCATTGTTGTTCGCTGCAATGGTGGCGAGGTTGTTCTTGAAGGTGCAGTCCAAAGCTGGACAAAATGAAAAAAATCCTGAAAATTATCATTTTAACAGGCTGCTTTTTATATTAATTCTGGTGATGATGGGATGTTCTTTGCCCTGGCTGCGCACATACTTTCCAATTCCAGCGGATGAAAAAAGTGCCTATATGAATACGCCGATCACAGCAGTCGAAACCATGCAGAAATCCATTCCGGTGGGAAATGTTTTTTCTGACATGGCTTTTAGCGGTTACGTAAGTTGGGAAACGAATTCGGAGTATAAAACATTCGTTGACCCGCGGGTTGAATTTTTTCCTTTTAAAATATGGACAGATTATCTCGATATCAGCACAGCCAAACCGGGGTGGAACGAAAAACTTTTAGCCTATAAGGTCAATATATTGCTGCTTTCGCCCGAAACCCAGCAGCCGTTGGTGCTGGCGCTGCTGGGCTCAAAAACCTGGCACAAGGTCTATGAGGATAAAATCGCGGTGCTCTATGTGCCTGACAAATAGTTACCGCTCCGGGCAGTTTTAACGAAATTCTGACATTTTTCTTGTTTTTTTTAGACTTTCGGGGATTAAATTTAAGAGCGTAACAACCAATTCCAAATTTCACTCAAACTGGAGGTTCACTATGTCAAACTTATCTCGTTGGGAGCCGGTGCGCGAAATGTTGACCCTGCGCGAGGCAATGAATCAGTTGTTCGATGACTCTTTCACCCGGCCGCTCGGCATGGGCGTAGTCTCCGCGATCCCCGCCGTCGATATGTACGAAGAGAGCGATCAGGTGGTGGTCAAGGCTGCCCTGCCCGGTCTGAAAGCGGAAGACGTCCAGATCTCTGTCAGCGCTGATCTTCTGACGCTGCGCGGCGAGTTTAAATCGGGTCAAGAGCCCAAGGACGCAACCTACCACGTTCGCGAATACCGTTATGGTTCGTTTGAGCGCCTATTGCGCCTGCCGGCTGAAGTGCAGACCGATAAGGCCAAAGCGGATTTTGAGAACGGCATCCTGACCATCACACTGCCAAAGGCCGAGGCGCTCAAACCGCGCACCATCAGCATCAAAGCCAGATAACCCCCCACCCCATTCCCCAGGTCCCGCGGAACCCCGCGGGACCTTTTTTATGCTGGTCTCAGGGGCATAGTGACCGAATGAGTTCCACCAGCTCCCGTAAGTGGACCGGTTTGCTGAGATATTCATTGGCGCCCGCTTCCAGGCAGCGCTCGCGGTCGCCCGCCATGGCCAGGGCCGTCAACGCGATGATCGGCAGATGCGAGATGGCCGCATCGGGGTGCGCGCGGATGCGCTGCATGGCCTCCAGCCCGGTGATGCCCGGCATTTGAACATCAATCACCAGGATATCCGGCTGCACCGCCTGCACGCGCTCCAGCAGCTCCATGCCATTCTGTGCCGTGCTGAGCGGCAGACCTTGCAGGCGGAAGAAATCGGTCATCATCTCCAGGAAGACATTGTCATCATCGGCCATCAGCACTTTCGGGGGTTTGGCCGGTACCCCGGCCGGCAGCCGGGCTGCCAGCTGCCGAACAGGCGCAGCTTCCCGCAGCGGTGCGGCGCCTTCCCAGGGCAGTGTGACCGTGAATCGGCTGCCCTGACCGGGCGTACTCTCCACCTCCACACTGCCACGGCTCAGTTCAGCCAGGCGTTTGACCAGCGCCAGCCCCAGACCGGTGCCGGCGTACTGGCGCGAGAGCGTGCTGTCCAACTGCACAAAGACCTGGAACAGGCGCGGTAAATCTTCCTGAGCGATGCCGATGCCGGTATCCCAGACGGTGATGCGCGCTTTTTTATCTTCCAGGCTGCCGAGCACATCGATCCCCAGGCTGCCGCCTTCGGGCGTGAATTTGACCGCGTTGCTGAGCAGGTTGACCAGCAGTTGTTTCAGGCGGCGGCCGTCGGCCATCAAGACGATTTCGGGCGGATCCATCGCAAAGCGAACCTGCAGGCGTTTCTTCTGGGCCATACTGCGCACCATCTGCAGGCTGGCCTGGCAGGTACTGCCCAACGGACAGGGCTCCATCTGCATCTCAAATTTCCCGGCTTCAATTTTTGAAAGATCGAGAATGTCGTTAATCAGTTCGAGCAGGTGGCGCCCGCTGTCATGGATCATTTTAAGCACATTCAGGGTTCTTTCGTTCAGATCGCCGTAGGTATTCATCTGCAGCGATTCCGAAAGGCCCAGGATTCCGGTCAACGGGGTGCGCAGTTCGTGGCTCATGCTGGCCAGGAATTCATCCTTCATGCGCCCGGCGCGCGCCAGTTCCAGGTTGGCGAGCTGGAGTTCAGCGGTGCGCTCTGACACCCGTCTTTCCAGATCGCGGTTAAGCTGCAAGATTTCCTGCTCGGCGCGTTTGCGCTCGGTGATGTCCACAAAGACTTCCAGCACGGCAGGCTGGTTTTCGAACAACATACCGACATGCGAAATCTCAAAGATCCGCCCGCCCAGCACAGCGTCACTCTCAATGGTGGCCCGGGCGCCCACCCGGATACCAATCCGCAAGGGGCAGAGCTGGCACTGGCTGCGGTCATCGCGATACAGTTCCCAGCATTGCTTGGCGCTGAAATCAGTTCCCACAGCGGCTTTCATGACATCGTTCAGGTACAAAATGTGCCCGCTCTGGTCAACGATATCCAGCGGGAAGGGAATGGTCTGGAGCAGCAATTCCGTGAAGGCATTGGCCTTTTCCAGGATCTCCACTTCCTTGAGCAGGCGGTTTTGCAGCCGCGAGGCATGCGCCTTCTCAAATTCCTTGTTAGCCAGGCTGCGTTTGCCATCCGGGGCAGAGCGGCGGGCGGGCGGCTGCTTTTCTGTGACACTGTGGATCAGGGCGACCAGTTCATCGACCGGCGAACCCTTGGGGATGAAGGCCACCGCGCCGGTCGCCAGCCCAAAGTCCAGGTCTTCCTGATCCAGGTAATTGGCTGACTGCAGGATGACGGGGATGTACTTCAAGCGCGGGTCGCTGTGGAGGGCCTGGCTCAACTGAAAGCCGTCCATCTCGGGCATCAGGATGTCCGAAAGGATGACATCCGGCTGCTCGCGGCGGGCCTGCGCCAGCGCCAATCTGCCGTTGGCAGCCTGGATGACCTGAAAGCCCTGGGCTTCGAGCATCATCCGGGCACGCAGCGCCTGGGTGGGGCTGTCTTCAACCAGCAGGATTTTTAATGTTTTCACCGGAATGCCTCCATTTCCAGATCGGCCAGCAGGGCCGCGATCTGTGATAGCGAAATAGTCTGATCCACCGCGCCCAAAGCCAGGGCGGCGGCGGGCATGCCGAACACTACGCAACTGGCTTCATCCTGCGCCAGCACCCGGCCGCCAGCCTGGTGTAATTCCAGCAGCCCGGCGGCGCCATCTACGCCCATGCCGGTCAGGATCACGCCCAACGCGCGCGCGCCGTACAGCCTGGCAGCCGCTGAGAAAAGCTGGGTGGCCGAGGGCCTGAACCCGCCAATGGGCGGTGTGAACATGTCCAGGCTGATCTGGCGGCGCTCATCGATGCCCAGGTGGGTGCCCTGCGGCGCGATCAGCACCTGGCCGGGCTCCAGGAGTTCCTTATGCCGGGCCAGCCGCACTGGCTGCCCGCTGACCGAGGCCAGCCACTCCGCCATACCACGGTCAAAACCGGCGGCGATATGCTGCACGATCAGGATCGGGATGGGCAGGGCTTTGGGCAGGCTGGTGAGGATGGTCGTCAGCGCAGCCGGGCCGCCGGTTGAGGCGGCGATGGCGATCAATTCCAGCGGGCGGGTGAAGGCCGGCAGCCGGGCGGCTGGCTTGGGCAGGTGGATCACTGGGGTACGGCGGCCAACCACTTTTACATCTGCCATGGTTTTAACGGTGTTGATCAGTTCCGCGGCGGCTTGCTTGAAGCGCGGATGCTGTGGACCGGAGGGTTTGGGGATGATGGCCAGCGCGCCGGCTTCCAGCGACTGCAGGGACATCCGCACTTCGCCCGAGTCCACACTGGCGCTGACGATCACAATCGGGGTGGGGATGCGGGTCATGATCTGCCGGGTGGTCTCAAAGCCGTCCTGGCCGGGCATGTGAATATCCATTGTGACCAGATCGGGCCGCAGCTCCAGGGCTTTCTGGAGTCCTTCGGCGCCATCCAGGGCGGTGCCTACCACCTGAATGCCCGGATCTGACTCAAGGATGGACTTGAGCAGCAGGCCGGAGGTGGGGGAATCATCTACAATCAAGACACGCAGCATTATTCGGGCTCCAACTTGCAAAAGCAAAACGCCAATACATCCATTCTAAACCGCAATCCGCAATATCGCAACATACCCGGCTTTGGGTGTAAAGACCAGGGCGCTTGAAACCACATTCTGTTCGCGGTTAAAAGCCTTTGCGCCGCTTAAATCGATCTTCTGACAGTGTCGAGCAGTTGCTCCTGGTCAAAAGCACCCTTGGTGATGTAGGCATCCGCGCCAGACTGGATACCCTGCTCACGCTCCTCGGGAGAATCAAGCGATGTGACCAGGATGATGGGCAGGCTGGCGAAGCGCGGATCGGCGCGCAGCCGGGCTGCCAGCTCAAAACCAGTCATGCGCGGCATGCTCACATCTGAAACCAGCAAATCACACTCGCCATCCTGCAAATACGTCCAGGCATCCAGACCGTCCGCGGCCAGATGCACGCGATAACCGGCCATCTCCAGAATGTTCTTCTCGAGCGTGCGGGTGGTGATCGAATCATCGGTCACCAGGATCATGGGTGCCTGGACGGGCTGGCCCTGCGGCTGCGCCGTTGGTTCGGGGGCGGCGCGTGAGCCCTCCGCCGAACGCAGCAAGTCAGACGGCTCGAGCAGCAGCAGCACGGCGCCCGTGCCCAGGATGGCGGCCCCGGAGGTGTAGCGCACGCGCAGCAGCGGCGGCGGCAGGCGTTTGATGACCATCTGTCGGGCGCCCAGGATCGCATCCACCAGAAAAACAGCGCGCTTCTCGGCCAGGCCAACCAGGATGCCCGGGCGCGGCTCATCCCCGCGCGCCCCAACCGGGCGCGGCGCGGGCGGCAGCCGGAGCACATCGGTCAGATTGAGCAGCGCCACAGGCTCGCCATCCACGCGCATGACCGGGCGGCCCTCCACGGAGCCGGTCTGCCCGGGCGTCACGCGCAGCAGCCGCATCACATTGGTGACAGGCAGAGCAAATTCGTGCGGCCCGGTCCCGTCCGCCAGACGCCGGGTTCCGGCCTGGAATTGCAGGCATAGGGTGGTCGCCAGGCTGAGCGGGACGGTCAGGGTAAAGCGCGTGCCCTGGCCGGGCTGGCTGGCGACATCGATCAACCCGTGCATGTCTTCCACATGCTGGCGGACAACATCCAACCCGACTCCACGCCCCGAAAGATCAGTCACGACCGGGCTGGTGGACAGGCCCGAGTTGAAGATCAGCCACAGGGCTTCGCGTTCGCTGAGCGCTTCGGCGGCCTGCCGGCTGAGCAGATTTTTGCTGACGGCCGCGGCCACCACTCCAGCCACGTCAATCCCGGCACCATCATCGCTGACTTCGATCAGCAGGTTGCTGCCCTGCCGGGCGGCTTTCAGGGTGATGACGGCCTGCAGCGGCTTGCCAGATTTCCGGCGAGCCTCAGGCGGCTCAATGCCGTGATCAATGGCATTGCGCAGCAGGTGCAAGAGCGGGTCGCGGAGCTGCTCGAGCACCGCCCGGTCAGCGCCGGTCTCACTGCCTTGCAGCAGCAGGCTGACCTGCTTGTCGCGGCTGCGCGCCAGGTCGCGTACCATGCGGGCAAAGGGTGTAAAGATGGCCGAAACCGGCTGCAAGCGCGCCTGGCTGATCTCTTCATCCAGCTCGGCGGCGGCCTGCGACATGCGGTGCTGATCCGCCTGCAGGGCATGCTGCAACGCGTCCAAACCCTCGCGCAGCGCGCGCAGGCGGGCCTCGCTGGCCTGCACGTATTCGAAAACCGGGCGCTCGTCGCGCGCCGCGTTCCCGGCAGCCGCATCCAGGCCATGCAACAGGCGGCGGAAACGCGGGCGAGTCTTGCGCCACTCGCTTTCCCAACCTGCCAGACTTTCCTGCAGCAGGTGCACATCGGCCAGGCGCTGCTCCGCGCCCAGGCGGGCCACCTGCACTTCGCCTATGCGCGCCAGCAGGGCATCCAGGCGCTGAGTGGTGACGCGCACCGTCTCGCCGCCGGGCTCCAGCCCGGATGTCTGCTCCAGGGTTGGGGCGGGCGCCTGGGGTCTGACTTCATGCAGCGCCGGGCGCAATGCTTCGAGCTGCGCCAGCAGACCGGCATCATCCAACCCGCCGGGCGCTGGCGCCTGCCCGCCAGCCGCCAGCACCAGCCCGCCCATGCCGTCCAGCACGCGGTAAGCCAGGTCAAAGACCGGCAGGCTCAGCTGCATTTTTCCAGTCTGCAAGCGCTGAAACAGGCTTTCCAGCGCATGGGCCAGGCTCTCAATACGATCCAGGTTGACGGCGCGCGCCGCACCCTTCAGACTATGCGCCTCGCGCATGGGTTCCGCCAGGGTTTTAGCATCCAGCGGCAGCTCGGGACGCGATTCCAGGGCCAGCAGGCTGCGGTTAATAGCCTGCAGGTGTTCACCGGCCTCCACCACAAACAGGGCCAGCAGTTGGCGTTCGAGATCGTCATTCATGGACGAAGCCATTAATCATCATACCTTATAAAACTGCACGGTGTCCTGCAGTTCCTGCGCCATGCTGTTCAGGTTCTCGGCGGCGGACTGCGACTGGCGCGCGCCGGCCACAAACTGCACCGTGGCCTGGTTGATATCCTTCATGGCCTGCGCGATCTGGGCCATGCCCAGACTCTGCTGGTGCGAAGAGGCCGCGATCTGCTGGGCAGCCTGGGCAGCCGAACGGATGGTGCCGGCCAGCTGGTCAATCACCTGGCCGGACTGGCGGGTGAGCTGCATGCCAACCTCGACCCCGCGCGTGCCCTGTTCGGTCGCCATGACGGCCGCGTTGGTGGCCTTCTGAATATCACCCAGAATGGCGCGCACCCGCCTGGTGGCCTGCCTGGATTGATCCGCCAGGTTGCGCACCTCGGCCGCCACCACTGCAAAACCCTTGCCCTGCTCACCGGCCCGGGCGGCCTCAATGGTGGCATTCAAGGCCAGCATGTTGGATTGATCCGCCAGATCGTTTACGGTGGCGATGATATCGCCGATCTGCTGGGTTTGCTCGGAGAGCGCCAGAATATCCTGGGCAATGGCCTGCACCTTCTCGCGGATATCCTGCATCCCGGCCATGATGGCATCCACCGCCTGGCTGCCGGTCTCGCTGACCAGGGCCGCGTTCTGGGCATCTTTCGCCACCTGTCCGGCCCTCTGGGCGGTCTGATCGGAAGCCGCGCGAACTTCATCGACCGTGGTGGTGGTTTCATTGATGGCCGCCGACTGTTCGCTGGCGCTGGAGGTGTGTTGGGTGACGGCCGCCAGGATCTCGGCCGTGGCCGAGCGGGTATTGAGCGTGGCTTCACGGCTCTGCGTGGCGATCTTGCGCGTGTTGGCACCCAGATTGTTCAGGTTGAGCTTGATGGTGTTGAAATCGCCGTTATACGAATCGGTGATCTGGGCAGGGATTTCGCCGCGCGACAGGCGCTCAACATACTCGGCGGCCACGTTCAACGGCCCGATGACCGCATCCAGCGTGGCATTGACACCCTGGACGATCTGGCGGTAACCGCCCTGGAATTTCCCGGCGCTGCCACGCGTGGACAGGCGGCCTTCCACCGCCGCGCTGGAAAGCATGTCGGCCTCGGCCACCAGCCCGCGCAGGGTTTCGGTGGTCAACTTGAGGGCCGGGGCAATCTCATCGCGCGCATCCCGGGCGATCACATCCTGCGACAGGTCCCCCGCCGCGATATTGTTGATCACACTCACAACATTTGCCTGTAGATCATCGGCAAACTGATCCATATAATTCGCCAGCGTGCCGATTTCATCCGCGCGCTGCATCTTGAGACGCATCCCCAAATGGCCCTGTGAAAGTTCGCTCATCATCTGGACACCGCGCGCCAACGGGTCGGTGATGCTGCGCGACAACATCACCCCAATCAAGATATACAGGATGAACGCCACGATCAGCCCCAAAATGGAGATATTCATGACGAGCGAGCGGGTGGCCTGCGCCAGCGCCAGCGAGTTTTGCGCCTGTTGGGCAACAGATTCTTCCAGCTTGCCCATCCCGGATTCAATCAAAGACACCTGGGTGGCGCCGGTCGTTTTGGTGATGGCAGCCGCCTCCGCATCCCTGCCATCCTTCTTGAGCTGAATGACATTATCGCGGATGGGCTTCCAGGCTTTGATATCGGTCAGGGTCTGGTCAATCAGAGCCTGCACGACCGGCTCATTGATCTTATCGGCCATCGCCATCTGGTCATAAACAATTTTTTCCTGGGCATTGACGGCATCCTGCGCCGCCTGCAGCCCGGCGGCGTCCGTGGACAGGACGACATCCTTCATGCTGCGGTGCATACTCACAATGGCGACATCGGCCGACAGGACAGCCCGCGTTTCGACCAGCGGCGTATTGTACATATCCACCGTCAGGTTGGCCAGGTTGTTCATCTGGAACAGGCCGTAGACATTAACGATGGTAGTCAAGAGCAGGATCAGCAGAAAGCCCCCGATCAGTTTGACACCGATGCTAAGATTGTTGAATGATTTCATGCCGTTCTCCTTTAATCTTCCTGTACTACCAGGCGCGGGTCACTGAGCAGTTTTTGCAAATCGATGATCGCCAAAAAGTCGAAAGTCAGCCCGGCGATGGTCTGGCGGCCACCCACGGAAACCGGCGCCAGGGGCGGGCCGATCTGGCTGACCGGCACGTTCCGTACCTCGAGGACATCATCCACCAGCAGACCAGCCAACAACCCGGCCTGCTCGACGATGATGATGCGCCCGGGCTGCCCGGATGGCATGGGCGCCAGTCCCAGGTAGGCGCGCAAATCGAGCACCGGGGCCAGGCGTCCGCGCAAGTTTATCAGCCCCAGCCAGAAAGAGGCTGTGCCCGGCAGCGGCGTCAGACCGGCCTCCTTGAGGACTTCGAGAACATCTTCAACCGCGAACCCGTAGTGTTCGCCCGAGAGGGCCGCCACGACGAATGCGCGGGTATCACCGGGCGACTCAACCTGCAGCGGCTGCGCCAGGCGGCGCGCGCGTTCGCGCAGGATGCGCTGAAATTCGGACGGGCTTTCGGGGCGCGTATTCATCCGGCCAACAGTTCCTTTTGCGCGGCGGTCATCTCGAGCAAATGCCCGACCGTCACAAGATCACCATCTGGAAGAATTTCGGCGGGATCGCGGCCCACCAGCAGGCGCTCCACATTTTCAAAGGCCTTCAGTGCGCGCTGGGGCTGGTTCTGGCGCGCCATGACACCCGCCAGGGCAAAGTGCCCGAGCACAAACTCATGGTCGGCATAAATGCAGGCCCGAAAGGATTGCAAACTGGCCTCCAGGCGGCCGGCTTCCTGCAAGATCAGCCCGCGCAGGTAATGCGCCGCCGCCAGGAGCGGTTCGCGCCGCAGGAGCGAGTCAATCCAGGTTTCGGCGGCCTGCAGTTCCATCAGGTTGGCATACAGCCGGGCCAGTTCATACGGCGGCCACAGGTTGGCGGGATCGGCTTCGGCCAGCGCCTTGAGCTGCTGAATGGCCTCGGCGCTTTGCCCAACTGCAAACAGACGCAGCGCGGTCTGGATCTCGGCCGGGACGGGCGCGGGCAGGTGTTTGAGGAAGTGCCGGGCGGGCGGCTTTTCAGGGGCTGGCGCGGCTTTGACCGGCCGTCTGGCGGGCGGCGGCAGCGGCGCGGGCGCTGGCGCAGGCACGTCGGGCAGAATGGGCGCGGAAAAGGCCGGGTATTTTTCAACCACCGCGCTCTTCTGGTAGACAACCGTACCGGGAAAGTTACGCACCGCGAACTGGCGGAAGATATCCTGCGACGGTTCGGCGTGACCCACCACCAGCCAGCCAGCCTCGGCCAACGTCTCATGGAAGCGCCGCGCCACCAGGCGGTTCACTTCTTCATTAAAATAGATCAGCACATTCCGGCACACGATCAAATCCATGCCAACCGTATCGGTCAGCAGGGATGGATAACTGTCTTCCGCCAGGTTGAGATACCGGAATGTGACCATCCGGCGAATTTTTGGCGCAACTTCAAACCTATCGCCATGCGACACAAAAAAGGCGGCCTTCAGGTCGGGTGGAATCTCACGGAACGACCAGGGGCGGTAGCGTCCGAGCACAGCTTTTTCGAGCGACTCGCGGTTGATATCCGTAGCCAGGATCAGGATATTCCAGCGGGCCAGATCGGGCAGCAGCAGGCGCAGCAGAATAGCCAGCGAGTAAGCTTCTTCGCCGCTGGCGCAGCCGGCGCTCCACAACCGCAGGCGCAGCACGGCGCGGCGCTTTTCGATCAGTTCGGGCAGAATGACATTTTGCAGGGCCTCAAACTGCGGCCGGTTGCGGAAGAAATGGGTCTCGCCTACCGTCAGGCGCGTGATCAGATCATCCAGCAAAACGGGATCGCCCGCCTGCCCCACCAGCAGTTGGTACAGCTTGTCCGGCGAGGCCAGCGCTGATCTGGCGGTTAAATCCGCCACAGCCCTTTCCAGATCGGAGCGCCGCGCAGGCGTCACTTCCAGCCCGCTCTTCTCGCGCACCAGGCTGGCATATTGCAAAAAGAGGTCATCAGCCAGCTCAATCCCGGGGGTCGCTGTCAAAAGGCACCTCCGGGAAAAAATTTTTGACATCCAGATCTTCCAGGCCGGTGGTCAGCAGCGCCAGATCCAGCAGGATGACCAGACGATCCGCCAGGCTGGCAAGCGCCTGGACGGGATGCGCCAGGCTGGCAAGCGCATCGGGCGGGGCCAGACTGGCGGGAGGAAAATCAAAGACATCTTCGATGCAATCGGCAATCAGGCCAACCAGCCGCCCGGCGCTCAAAACCACCATAATGGGCGTGTTCAGCTCATAGGGCAGGGCGGCCAACCCCAGCCGCAGGCGCAGATCGATGAGCGGGATGATCTGTCCGCGGAAATTAAAAACGCCTGCCAGCCAGACAGGCGCTTCGGGCAGGGCTGTGATCTCCAGCATGCGCAGCACTTCGCTGACACACTCCAACGGCAGGCCAAAACTGGCCTGCTGGAGCTGAAAAACCACATATTTATCCTGTGCAACACTTTCAGGCATGCTTCTCACCCGGGGATATGAACCGCCGTTCCAAAACCAAAACCGGTATGAACCTGCCAGGCTGGCAGGATTTTATTAATATTATGTTAATTCTATCGTAAAAGCTGGATATGGTATATACCAATAAGAGCTGTGCCGCAGGGGGTTTTTAAAGTCATCGCTGTAAAATATATTGCTCCGGTACAAGTGTGTCCTCAGCTTGCGATTTGTCACTGCGAAGGAGCGTTCCTCAGCGACTGAAGCAATCTCCCTCCACGTCGCGGGGGATTGCTTCAGTCGGGAAGAGCACCCTCCTTCGCAATGACTGGGGGCGCCGCGCGTGTCAGAGCAAGCCACGGATGGTGTTGAGCAGCAGATTAAGCCTGACCGGTTTGCTGATGTACTCATTGGCGCCCGCCGCCAGGATGCGCTCGCGGTCGCCAGACATCGCCATGGCCGTCACCGCGATCATCGGCAGGCGGGCAATCCGCGCATCCGAATGGGCGCGAATGCGCTGCAAGATATCCAAACCAGAGATACCCGGCATCTGCATATCAACCAGCAGGATGTCGGGCCGCAGCTTCTCAAGCACCGCCAGCAGCTCGCTGCCATTCTGCACAGTCGAGACATTCAAGCCGTGCGAACTGAGATAATCCGTGAGCGCCTCCAGCACCACCGGGTCATCATCCGCCATCAAGACACACGGAACCGGGGTTGGCCGCCCGGCAGCGCGGCTGGCATCCCGCCCAACCTCCGCCCGGACATCCGCCAGGGTGAAAGGCACGCGCAGGAAACCATCCGCGCCCTGGGCCAAAACCTCGGCGCGTTTATCCTCCGGCGACATGAGCAGCACCGGGATGCGGCGCGTGCGCGTATCTTGCTTGAGTTCCTTCAACAGTTGGAGGCCGTTCTTATCCGGCAGATCGAGATTTACCAGGACGAAATCCGGTTTAAACTCAGCCGCCAGTTCCACCGCGCCCAACGCCACCGGCTGGTGACGGTTGTCATAGCCCAGATTCTTGAGATAGCCGGTCAAAAGCTCGGCGCGGGCATCATCTTCATCAAAAGTCATGGATGTGGCGCTGATCGCGTCCGGCTGTGCGGCCGGGGCGGCAGGCGCGAGCTGCCAGGGCAGGCGGATGGTGAAGCGGCTGCCCTGTCCGGGCGTACTCTGCACCTCCACCCGCCCGCCTTGCAGTTCAGTCAGGCGTTTGACCAGCGCCAGCCCCAGCCCTGTGCCGGCGTACTGGCGCGAGAGTTTGCTGTCCAACTGCACAAAAACCTGGAACAGGCGCGGCAGGTCTTCGGGGGCGATGCCAATGCCGGTATCCCAGACCGTGATGCTGACCATTTTTTCAGCCTGGCTGCCGCGCACCTCCACACCCAGGCTGCCGCCCTCGGGTGTGAATTTGACCGCGTTGCTGAGCAGGTTAACCAGTATCTGCTTCAGGCGGCGCACATCCAGCCGCATAACAATTTCGGGCGGGTCGATGGTAAAACTGGTGCGCTGGCGCTTCTTCTGGGCCATGCTGCGCGTCATCTGCAGGCTGGCCTGGCAGATGCCGGCCAGCGCGACTGTGTCGAGCTGCAAGTCAAACTTCCCGGCTTCGATCTTGGAAAGATCGAGGATATCGTTGATCAAATCCAGCAGATGGCGCCCGCTTTCTTCGATCAATTTCATGATCCGCGACTGCTTCTCGTCGAGGTGGCCGTAGGTGTCCATCTGCATCGATTCGGAGAGGCCCAGGATGCCGGTCAGCGGCGTGCGCAGTTCATGGCTCATGCTGGCCAGGAATTCATCCTTCATGCGCGCGGCGCGGGCCAGTTCCAGGTTGGCGAGCTGCAGTCTGGCGGTGCGCTCATCCACCCGCCGCTCCAGGTCGCGGTTGAGCTGCAAAATCTCCTGCTCGGCGCGTTTGCGCGCGGTGATATCGCGCGCGATGGTGGAAGCGGCCACGATCTGCCCGGCTTTATCCTTGATCGGCGAAATACTGAGCGAGACATCCACCAGCCGTCCGTCCCTGGCGCGGCGCACCGTTTCAAAGTGACTGAGGCGTTCGCCCGCGCGTACCTTCGCCAATATTGGTGTGATGTCATCCGGCCGGTCGGGGGGCAGCAGAATGGCAATGGGCTTTCCGATGACCTCACCGGCAGTGTAGCCGTACAGGTGTTCGGCGCTGGCGTTCCAATTTAGAATGATGCCGCTCAGATCCTTGCTGATAATGGCGTCATCGCTCGATTCAACGATGGCCGCCATGCGGTTGAGAACTTCTTCGCTGCGCTTGCGTTCGCTGATGTCTCGAACGGTGACCAGCGCGCCCGGTTGGTTGCCGGTCAGGATGCGCGAACCGTTCAGCTCGCCAATGAAGGTCGAACCATCCTTGCGTTTCATCAGCAACTCCAGACCAAAAGAGCCACTGCCATCCCGCATGTCCCGCTCAAAGGCAGCCCCGGCCAGCGGGATGGAAGATGCATCCAGAAACTCGTTAAAATGACGGCCGGACATCTCATCCTGGGTTAAGCCAAAGACATTGATCGAAGCCGGGGAGGCATACACAATCACCCCCCGGGTATCCGTCAGCGCCACCAGGTCGTTCAATTGCTCAGTGATGGAGCGGAAGCGCGCCTCGCTCTCACGCAAGGCCACCTGGGCGCGGCGGCTGGCAGTGATGTCACGCGCCACAAAGAAGACGGTATGCTCGGTAAGCGGCGAAATAGAACCCTCGAACCAGACCTCGGAGCCGTCAATCTGCAGGGCGTAGGTGGTATGCACCGTTTGACGTTCAGCCAGGGCCCGCTGGGTGGTTTCGTGCACCATGCGGGCCTGATCGGCCGGCAGCACCTCGTCAACATTTTTGCCAAGCAGCTCGCTGGCCGGGCGGATCAAACGTGCCGGGTTGGTAGGCGCGACTTGCAGATAGCGCCCATCGGCATCATAGACCAGCACGACATCGGTCATGGCCGCGAACAGGGCGCGCAATTCGTCTGTGGCCAACTTGCGCTCGGCCACGGCCTGATCCATGTTGCGCCCCACCCCGCGTGTCGCCAGCCCAAAAACAACCGCGCTCACCAGCATATACGCGACCGCCATAATGGCGGTCGCCAGGGGCAGACTGCCCATGGAAAGATAATGCGCCAGCGGGTCGGCGATGAAGTTAAACAGTCCCACCAGCACGATCAGCGGCGCCAGGGCGCGCAGCATACGGGCGCGGGTGCTGTCTCCGCTGAACCAATCGCCGGGGAAGGCGTCCGGCCCAACCGCCGCGGCAAGCGCCAGCCCCAGACTGATAAACCCGATCGCAGCCGGGGCGGAGATCGGGATCAGGTTGCTCATGTTGTAGAGCAGCGGCTCACCGAACAGGTATGCAATCAGGAAGGTCAGCCCGGTGACAGAGACAAGGCAGGCCAACACACCAGCCACGTCGCGCAGTGGGTGGCGCGGGTTGGCGCGAGCGGGCTGAGACAGCAGCGCCAGCAGCGCCAGCCCGGCGACAGCGAACAGCGCGCCCGTTCCAGGAGACATGCGCCCCGCCGGAATGCCCGGGTTGAAGAAACCCAGGTTGGGCAGCAGCACATCTTCCAGGTTCAGGCTCAGGCCTGTGAATTGCTGGACAACCTCGAGCAGGCCAAAGATCAACACCAGCAGCGTGAGAACAGCAGCCGCCCAAACCCTTTTCCCCTGCAGATGATCTGTCATCTGTATCAACAGGATGCTGGACAGCAGCAGGAAGGCCACCGAGCTGCTGGGCGCCAGGGGGATCAGGTCGGCGCGCAGGCTGGTCAGGATATGCCAGCCGGTGATCCAGCCAAACAGGCCCAGCGCCGCGAACAGGCAGGTGATGCCCACGCCCACCAGCCCAATGCGAAAGAAAATTCGCCGGGCAGATTCGTCGCTCTGAGGTTGTGTATTTGTTTGCATGAGTAGTGGCGGAGGCTCGTGAACTGAGGTGAATAAGGGATGGCTGAATACCGCAGCCAATTCGAACTAAATCTATTGTAGTACAAAAACCAGCCCTCCGGGCATCTATTCAGGAAGATTTCAGGTTGTGTTTTTCACCCCGGCCGCGCAAAACACAGCCTGAAACGAGAGGCTCACTTCATTTAAAATTCAAACTTTACCGCATTATTTTGCGGCGCTGGCATGCCCGCCACGCTCCCTCTGTCATTGCGAAGGAGGGTGCTCTTCCCGACTGCGGCAATGACAGACTTTGGATTTCCGGCACAACTTGGGGTGACAGTTGGGGGTATTCGTTGTAAAATGTTCCTATAAGTTGAATAGACAAGCTCATTTCAGCGCCCCGCCAACTGGCAGGCGTTCAAACAATTTCAATGGAGGCCAGCATGTTGGAACTTAAGGAAAAGATCAAGAAGGAAGGCAAGGTACTCGGCAACGGCATCTTAAAAGTCGACAGCTTCATCAATCACCAGGTAGACCCGAAATTGATGGACGCCTGCGGGCGTGAATTTGCGCGCCGCTTCGCAACCGTGGGGGCCACCAAGGTCTTGACGGCTGAAATTTCGGGCATCGCGCCGGCGCTGATGACCGCCCTGTACCTGGGCATCCCGGTGGTGTATGCGCGCAAGACCAAGCCCGTCACCATGCCCGACCAGGTCTACCTGACGCTGGCGCCTTCGCACACCCGGGGTGTCATGTCAGAGTTGATCGTTTCGCCGGAGCATTTGAAGCACGGCGAGAAGGTATTGATCATTGATGATTTTCTGGCGTCGGGCGCCACCATCCTGGGGTTGGTGCGCCTGGCGCAGGCGGCCGGGGCCGAGATGGTGGGGATCGGGGCGTTGATTGAGAAGGATTTTGAGGGTGGGCGCGAGGCGCTCAAGAAGGTCGGTGTGCCGGTCGAATCGCTGGCCATCATCGCCTCGCTTGACCATGACACGATCACTTTTGCGGAGTGATGTTTTGTTTTCGTAGGGGCGGGTCTCCCATCACAGAAAAGATTCCTTGCCTGCGAAGATCACCCCGGGCCAGGGCACATTGCCCGCACGAAAGACCCGCCCTTACGATAACCATAAGGCACCAGGCCCGGAGCCATCGCCCAGACTGTTTACAACTACGCCATCATCCATCCTCCCCAGCCCCACAGGAACCCCACACCCATGACCAATACCATCGCCATCCTCGATTTTGGTTCACAATACGCCCAACTGATCGCGCGCAGAGTGCGCGAAGCGCACGTCTACTGCGAACTGTTCCCGTGGGATGCGCCGCGCGAAAAGATCATGGCGCTCAACCCGCAGGGCTTCATCCTCTCCGGCGGGCCAGCCTCGGTCTACGCCGCGGACGCGCCCTCCATCCAACCCTTCATCCTCGCAAGCGGGCGGCCCATCCTGGGCATCTGCTACGGCATGCAGGCCCTGACGCACGCGCTGGGCGGGCAGGTCGACCCCTCAGCCCAGCGCGAATACGGCCAGGCGCTCTTCGAGCCGCTCAAAGACGCGCCGCTCTTCCCGGATCACAGCTTCCAGGTCTGGATGTCGCACGGCGACCGCATCACGCGCCTGCCGGCGGGCTTCGTGGCGTGGGGGCAGAGCGGGCACAGCCCCCTGGCCGCCATGGCCGACCCGGCGCGGCGCTACTTCGGGCTGCAGTTCCACCCGGAGGTCAACCACACGCACGGCGGAGCCGAGATCATCCGGCGCTTCGTGACGGATATCGCCGGGGCGGCCCCGGATTGGACGCCGCAGTCAATCATCGAACAGTCCATCGAACGCATCCGCCAGCAGGTCGGCACGCAGCGTGTGCTGGCGGCCGTCTCGGGCGGCGTGGATTCGTCCGTGGCGGCGGCGCTCGTCCACCGCGCGGTCGGCGACCAGCTCGTCTCGGTCTTTGTCGATACCGGGCTGCTGCGCAAGAACGAGCCCGAACAGGTGGTCAAGGCTTTCCGCGAAATGCTGGGGGCCGAACTGGTGGCGGTCAGCGCCAGCGAGCAATACTTTGAGGCGCTGCGCGGCGAGACTGACCCGGAGAAGAAGCGCAAGATCGTCGGCGAGAAATTCATCCGCATCTTTGAGGAGCAGGCCAAGAGCCTGGGCCAGCCGCGCTTCCTGGTGCAGGGCACCATCTACCCGGACGTGGTCGAATCGTCCGCGCCGGACAGGAACAAGGCCGCCAAGATCAAGACCCATCACAACGTGGGCGGGCTGCCCAAGGACATGACCTTTGAACTGGTCGAGCCGCTGCGCTACCTGTTTAAAGATGAAGTGCGCGCGGTCGGCGAAGCGCTCGGTCTGCCGTCCGAGATGGTCTGGCGCCAGCCCTTCCCCGGGCCGGGGCTGACGGTGCGCTGCCTGGGCGAGGTGACGCCCGAGCGCGCCGGGCGGCTGAAGGAGGCCGACGCCATCCTGATCGAGGAACTGATGGCCGCCGGGTTGATCGGCAAGGGCGCCGGCACCAGCCAGGCCTTTGTGGTGCTGCTGCCGGTGCGCTCGGTGGGCGTGATGGGCGACCAGCGCACCTATCAAGAGGCCTGCGCCATCCGCGCCGTGGTGACCGATGACTTTATGACGGCGG
>CAIWAX010000456.1 GCA_903910795.1 uncultured Anaerolineae bacterium | reverse complement strand
CTTGACATTTTTTCCTGCACACGGTAAAATGTAAACAGTGTAAATTAAAATGAACATAGGTAACTTTGAGAGGTTTGATGACGCAAACACGAAGAGAAAAACAGCGGGATGCAACCCGTGAAGAAATGATCACCATAGCCTGGAAACAGGTTGGCGAAATGGGCGCGGCCTCATTGTCTTTGCGGGGAATTGCGCGTGAGATGGGGTTGACCGCTCCGGCGCTGTATCGTTATTTCAAGGATCGCGATGCTTTGGTGACGGCGCTACTGAAAGATGCGTTCGGCTCGCTTACATCCGCACTGGAAACTGGCCGCGATTCCTGCCCTGTAGAAGACTACCCTGGAAGATTTTCCGCGATGGGTAAGGCCTATTTTTTGTGGGGCGCGCAAAATACGCAGCGGTATGCCTTGCTGTTCGGGACACCTATTCAAGGTTATCTGTTTGATGCAGAAGAACTCGGCAGCGCAGCTCAGAGCAGTTTTTTTGTGTTACAGGGAGTTATCGGCGAGGCGCACGCTGCTGGAAAAATTAGCCGGGGGGCTGTTGGCTTTCGCCTGCCCGTCAGCCTTGAGTCACAGTATGACGCGCTGAGTCAATATGGGATTCCATACAACCCGTTGGTCACGCATCTGGCGCTCTCGGTCTGGGCTTCGATCCACGGAATCACATCCCTGTATTTGTACAACTATTTACAGGGGTTTTTGCAAGGACAAATCGAAGTATTTGTGGATGTTGAACTTAAAAAGATTTCCCAATCATTGGGATTGGAATAGGGAGAAGCAATGAAAGTGTTGATCATTGGCGCGGGAATCATTGGCTCGATTTTTGGTTGGGCTTTGGCAGATGGTGGAAATGATGTGACACATTTTGTTCGCACTGGAAAAACGGCGCAGTTTGCGGATGGGATGCCTTTGGATATGCTGGAGAATCGCAAAGGCAAAAAGAATTTCATCGGAAAATATCATCTCAAGGTGACTGAGTCGCTCAGGCTATCTGATGGATACGAAGCTGTGATTGTGCCGACCAAGCCATATCAAGTGGCTGGTGTGTTGAAGCAGGTCGTGCCGCTGACGGGTCAGGCGGATTATTTGTTGTTGACTCAAAATTGGAATGGCACAACAGAAATTGATTCCATCCTGCCGCAGTCGCGGTATATTTATGGAGACGCCCACGCCGGCGGTGTGTTCAAGAATGGGCTGTTGGTTGCGACAATCATGAATGATATTGTTCTCGGCCAGTTGGATGGGAAGCAGGATACCGTTTTGAAGAAATATTCTGCGTTGTTCGATGGTATCCAATTGAAGGTTGTAATTCCCGAAAATATTCTGCATTACATTTGGGTGCAGTACGCCATCAACGCCGGTTTATGGACCGGGTTGGTGCGCGTGGGAAATTTGCAAAAACTGTTGCGCGATAAAGAAAATGGTCCGCTGAGTTTGCTTTCTGTCAAGGAATGCCTGGATGTGGTTGCGAAGCGCGGCATTGATTTGAAGAAATATCCCGAATCGCAAATGTATATGAATACCGGTTCGAAAGTCGGCGCAATGATCGCGGGTATGATTGTTCAGATGATGTTCAAATTCAACCAAAGCGTGCAGCGTGCTTCGGCGCATGGATTGGGCGACCCTGTTGAAATCAAGGAAGCGTATGATAACCTGCTCAGAACGGGGAGTGAACTCGGCGTGGCAATGCCAGTTACCAAAAGTTTTCAGGCGGACATGGAGCGATTTGCTATGGGAGAAAACTCAGGATTGCATGGCTGAAATCCATTCATCCTGACGCAATTCTGCTGGCGCAGTTTTTGATCTTTGCGGCAATGATTTTCTGTCACAGAGAGTTTTTTTATTGCGAAAACAATAATACATCTGAAGATTGCCCAACCAGACGGAGCCTTCACTGGCGTGGTAAATTTGATTAAAGATGCTGCCTGTGACGTAAAAATAATATGGCCGTTCGGTTGTAGAACAAGCCAACTTCCAAGTATTTAAAGTTAGATTCTCTTGGTTTTTATACCCATAAATATGGTAAAATATAAATATAGGTAAATTATGAAAACAACGATTGAAATTCCCGAACCGCTCTTTCGACAGGCAAAAGCCCGGGCTGCCATGGATGGTCTCACCCTGCGCGACCTTTTCGTACGTGGGCTGCAATTGGCAGTGCAAACCCCGTCAAGCACCACGAAGCAACGCGCAGCATTTCCCTTGATCCGCGCTGCCAAAAGCGCACCGCCCCTCACTGATGAACAAATCTACACGCTTCTCAACACAGACGAGGGGCTCGTCTAATGGCTGCGCTTTGCGATGTCAATTGTCTATTCGCCTTTTGTTACGACCGGCATGTGCATCACCCCGCTGCAATCACCTGGCTCGAAACGCAAAATGAATTGTCTGTGGTAATGTGTCGCACCACCCAATTGGGCTTGCTTCGGTTACTGACGAATACAAGTGTTATGGGCACGGATGTATGCAACTTGACACAAGCCTGGACTATTTATGATGCCTTGATGGGGGATGAACGGTTTGACTTTGCCACAGAACCCATCAATCTGGAGCAGCACTTGCGTCGGTATGCTGTTGGAGAACGGGTTTCTCCCAAGTTGTGGCAGGATGCGTATCTGGCCGCTTTTGCACGTGCGGCCAAATACCATTTAGTCACTTTTGATGGAGGCTTTCAGCAATATGAAGGATTACGCTTAACCCTTCTCGGAGAGTAAGCGGTTTATTTTTGCGGTGAAAATGTTTGAACCGCGGTTAGTGGACCGAATAATATACCTGGTATTCGCAATGTCAGAAAAAATCCACTTAGAGAATAACATTTTTCAACCATCATCACAATCGCTCCTGCGCGGTACAAACCTGGTGTCGCACATGACAGATGCCACCTTCCTGGACATCATCCAGCACACCCAGGATTTCAGCACGCTGACCATCGCGCAGGCCGTCAAGATACTGGGCCCCAACAACGGCACCACCACTGGAACGGCCTGACAGTCAACGCCATCCTGCACCAGGCTTACCTGGATCGCAAGTCCTTCTCGACTGCTGAAAGTCCAACCGTAGGTAGTAGAGACGTTGCATTGCAACGTCTCTACGTCTCACCGTCTATACTTTCTCACGAATTCCATCCCCACTTTTCAGCGGTCGGGCTTTGCCGGGAAGCTGTCACAAGAGAAGGTTACCAATCTCCCACGTTCCCGTAGGATACTGCCGGTGGAACGGCAAGTCTTGTCCGCGGCTGCGTCAGGACAATTGAACATGCGACTTCGTGTCGCAAATACGGGTATAAGTTTCGGCCCTTACTACAACCGCAAGCGGCTTGATTTTGAAAATTGCATAAAAAGCAGAGCAAAATCCTTGTGTCTTCCGGGCGTGGGGATTTATTTATTGTGCGTGTCCGACCTACCAGATGGTTTCTACTTCGTATTTTTTGATTTCTGGATCAAGAGTCAAGATGGGTAGACTTTCCAGTTGACCCTGAGCTACCAGGAGTCTGTCGAAAGGGTCTTCATGATGATGAGGTAATTTGTAGATCTGCACGGTATGGCTGATTTGGATTGGCAGGGCTTGGAAGTGGTGCAACCGTAGCCGTTCGGCAATATAAGCACCGGGGTTACCTGGTAGAACCAACCTACCCCTGGCGGCTTTTATGGCAATTTCCCAAGAGCTGACAGCCGAAAAATAAATCTGATTGTGCCCATCGGCAATAATCTCCCTGACACAAATGGATAGATTGGCATCATCCAGATTCCACCAGAGAAATGTATGAGTATCCAGCAAGACTTTCACAAATCAAACTCCTGTAGTGGCGCGTCAAAATCCGGTGAAATGGAGACCTTGCCTTTGTCCAGACCCGGTACGCGCGCGGAGACATCATCCAGAATGGGCGAAATGCGTGCCACGGGTTTGCCATCCCTGGCAATGATCACTTCCTCACCATTCAGAACACGCTCAATCAGATGGGAAAAATGAGTTTTACTTTCATGCATATTATAAATAGTCATGAGACACCTCTAAAGTTATTATAGACTAACTAGTAGACTAAGTCAATTGGCGCTAAAATCTCCGGCTCCTATCCGCTGGCGACTTTTTCCTTCCCCAACCCAATATACCTACAACATGCCAGCTCGGAAATGATTATAGGCTTGCCCTTGCCCAGAAAGTCATCGCTTTTCGAAATTTTATGGTTACTGTCAATATCCACACGTAAATGCTCCACCGATCTTCACCAACGATGTACCACTTTCGCGGTGGGTATGGAAGCAAACCGAAGTATTCTGCAAATCAAAACAAATGCGCCTGGCAAAAACCACGGCGCAACGATGCCACTGATTGAGAAATCCATTGCACAATAACGTTCAGGTACTTAAATCTTCAAAGAGTGTCTCATTGGCATCATGCGCTTTTCGCAGAACCCGGGCTGAAATCCATAACGATGGACTGGCAAGTGCATTCAATAAACTCACATTCATCACGGCTGGCAACCTGACCAGATGCTGCGCACCAAAGAAGCAAACCTATTAAATCATGCACTTCTACACCCAAAGTCTGGGCGAATTACCTGGCTTTGGCATCATCACTCAATAACCAATCCGCCTGTGTTTGCATAACAGCTATTATGCGTTTTTCAATCTATTATTTCAAGGAAGATGATGAATGACAAATTTTCAACGGAAATTGGTTTTATACAAGGAAAGAACTCTGAAGGTAATGCCGCATTAAGGGTCGAGCAAGCGGCCTTATCTGACGCCCTAATGGTGATCGATGTTATCGCCGATTCATTTACGTATGATCCTACTTGGCCAGGGGCGTTTTGTCCATGATCCATGCGTAAGCTAACAGTGAAGCTAATTTAAACTCACTCAAAAATATTTTCAAAATGACTGAGGAACAGTGTAAGAAAGAGAGAAGCCCTACATGGCGTATGTAGGGCCTCTTAGGGGGATACACCCCAATATATAGTGGGCTTGATAGGACTCGAACCTACGACCTCACGGATGTGAACCGTGCGCTCTAACCAACTGAGCTACAAGCCCTTACTGACCGTATGTGTGTGATACATGCGCTCTAACCAACTGAGCTACGAGCCCACAAAGTACTCATGGTTACCCATCTTGACTTACTATGTATTCCATAGCTAATCGACAAACTAGGATACCATGTGCGCGTCAGATTTTACCATCCTATAAGGGTATCGGCAAGATAAATAAAGATGCTTTTTACAATTACCAGGCAGCTATATCAATAAAAAGCAATTTTTATACTTTTCATCTAGGTAGGTTGTTGCATTATCCGAATAGTATAAACTGTTCTTTGGGGATGAGCCTATCTTGAAAATATCAGAATACGATTTGTAGTTTACTATATCCATGACTCTGCTGCAATAACTCGATTCTCGAAAATTAGTTTCGAATTTTTCCCACTTTGATGGCCTATTAGGCCATTTACGAGAGAAAAACACGATTATCAGACACGTTTTTGCCAGTTTT
>CAIWAX010000455.1 GCA_903910795.1 uncultured Anaerolineae bacterium | reverse complement strand
TGGAAAGTACCCATAAGTTCAGTATGGAAAATACCCATAAGTTCAGTATGGAAAGTACCCATAAGTTCAGTATCAGATGCACATTTGTCTGTGGCCCCAGCCTTCACGTTTTACGCCGAACCAAGGACCACTAACACGCGGAACACAGAATAGGCATCATTCATATCCGGAACTTCAATAGAGACCCGGGTACTGTCGCGCAAAGTTCCGCTTAGGCGCAAAGCGCGATCGGCCATATCGGAGCTTTTAAAATCGACAGTCACAATCACAGGTGTATCAACAATGTAAGGTTCAGGTGCTTTACCGCGCGCCAGACTGGCGACTGCCCGCCTGGCAGCTTCGCGGATCAGTTTGCCGGTCATTTCTGGCGGCAAACATTCAGCCGAATAGCGTCCATAAGCTGTTTTTACGACAGCCGTCTCCATCGCGCCCAGCAAATCAACCGTTTGCTGGCAGGCAGTCTGATCACCACTCACCATGATAACTGGCACGCCAAAATACCCGGCCAGAGCGCCATTCAAGCCGAACTCCCCTACCAGGGTGTCGTTCAGCCACAGGTTGCTGACTGTGGCGCTCGACCAGGTATGATCACAAATGGCATGCTCTGAACCCTGGCGAGCGTGGTAGCCGATAAAAATCACACCATCCACGGATTCATCGATGCCCTGCATCATGGAATGAGGTGAAGAAGTACTGGCATTCAGGCGAACGCGCGGATCCAGTTCCTCAAGCAGGATATTGGTGCCGTGCCAATGTCCATCCGCTACAATCACTTCCGTGGCTCCGCTGTCAAACGCGCCGGTAATGGCAGCGTTGACATCCTGAGTCATCAGCTTGCGAAAACGCGGATATTCGTAATGCCCGGGAGTCACCTGATCCCAGTTCACCACACCGGTCACACCTTCCATGTCACACGCGATCAAGATTTTCATCCGGGCCTCCAGCCTAATTAAACAGGTTTTGTTTAAATTTATAGATGAACCACTCAAATAATATTTGATGAAATGCGCCTGAGAAAAACTCAGGCGCATTTGGCTAATCAAAGTTGAAGGGGCGTTGCTGCCTCCAGATTTCTGCTCCGGTGGATTGCTCGTAGGCGCGCCCAGCTCGGAACAGCAAATCTTCACGGAAATCGGGCGCAAAGAAATGAACACCGATTGGCATGGCGTCATGATCAAAACCAGCCGGTACAGAAATTCCAGGCACACCGGCATGGTTGCCAGTCACGAGGAGTTGGTCGGCGTACTGCATTAACACTGAGTCACCGTACACACCGCCGATCTTGAAGGCCGCGCTGGGTGTGGAGGGCGAGAGTAGCAGATCCACTTTCTGGAAGGCTTCATCGAAATCCTGGCGGATCAATGAGCGGATGCGCAGCGCGCGGTTGTAATACTGTTCGCTGTACTGCGCCGCCGAAACATACATGCCCATTAGAACGCGCAGTTTGGGTTGGATACCAAAACCCTGGGCGCGTGACTTACGATACATGGAGCGCAGATCATCCGTCATATCCGGGGTGCGATAGCCGTATTTGACACCATCGTAGCGGTGCAGGTTAGAAGCGGCCTCCACGCGAGAGATGACGAAATAAGCCGGGATGCCAAAGCGCGTATGCCGCATGGGCACATCTTCAATAATCTCGGCCCCCAGCTTTGCCATGCGCTCGGCCGCATCCAACACAGACAGCTTGATCTCATCCGGCAAGGACTGTTCAACCAGTTCGCCAGTTTCAGCATTGAAATAAGTGATCCGAAAGTAATCTGGCGAAAGACCAATCTTCAAGCCTTTAACACCCTTTTCCATTTCGGCCAAATAGTCAGGTACAGGAACCGTGGCTGCGGTGGAATCACAAGGGTCAGCGCCAGCCATAACGCTCAGCGCCAGCGCTGAATCTGACACACTGCGCGTCAGCGGGCCCGGGCAATCCAGCGAGGAACCAAACGCGATCAATCCATAACGCGAGACCCGCCCATAGGTTGGCTTTAAACCAACTACACCGCAGTAGGCAGCCGGAAGCCGGATCGACCCAGCCGTGTCGGTTCCTAAGGAAATCGGGCCTTCAAAGGCCGCCACCGCGGCAGCCGAACCGCCGGAAGAACCGCCAGGCACCCGGGTGGTATCCCACGGGTTACGGGAAGCCGGCTGAAACGCCGAAGATTCGTTGGATGAACCATACGTGAACTCATCCAGATTGACTTTTCCCAACACGACTGCCCCGGCGTTTTCCCAGCGCTGCACAGCCGTTGCAGTATATGGGGCCTTAAAATTAGCCAGAATTTTGGAGGCGGCTGTGGAAAAAGTATCTTCCACACAGAAAATATCCTTGATAGTGACCGGCACGCCCGCCAAGGGGCCGGGGTCTTGCCCCGCAGCAATTTGAGCATCCACAGCCAAGGCTTTGACTCTGGCTCGTTCGGCCGTCAGGCTGATAAAGGCGTGTACCTTATCAGCCTCGGCCTGCGGGTTGCCGCCAATGGCACCCGGGCATCCATCGACACGGGCGATATGAGACAGGTGAGCTTCCAATACTTCCACAGCCGAAGCTTCACGGGCATGTATCTTACGGGCAATTTCAAGCGCCGATAGTTCTACAAGATTCATGGCATTCCCTATTTCAGGCTCTGATGGGGGATATCGGGCACGACAATGTAATTTTCCTGAACATCCGGTGCGCCTTCAAGAAGTTTAGCCGGATCCGGATAAGATTTCAGGATATCCTCGCGGATGTGGGCTGAGGTTTCCGGAGTATATGGAACACCATGCGAGGCAATCGGGGTGGCCGGGTCGAGCGGGATGGCTTGTAACTCGTGAATGGCCATCAACTGGTTGTTCAACTGCCTGCGCAGGTACTCCCCTTCTTCAACAGACAACTCCAGGGCGGCCAGTTCCACCAGGTGTTCAAACAGTTCAGGTGTAATTTCATCTGTCATTGTGATCACCAATTTAAAAATAATAGAATTTTTGCGGAAGCGTTTTTCCTGAGAAACTGACCTGTGTGCGAGGGAAAAAACGCCATCAGTAAGCGACAAGTTTGAATTATAACTTTGTTTTCCAGTGTAACAGGACAGACAAACCCGTATCTTTTTTGCGGTGCTATAATCGATCTATTGTTTTGAACCCGATGGAAAGTACACATAAGTTCAGTAAGACAGGCTAAAGATGAAGCAAGTGCGGCATTTTTAGCCTGTCGTTTACAATCAAGCCTCACAAATTCATGGTTGGCTTTGGAGGAAATATGAATGATCTGGCGATATATTCCCTGAGTGACGAGCATAAAATGATCCGCGATGCGGCGCGCGATTTTGCGCAGAACGAAATTGCACCAATTGCCGCCAAATTCGACGAAAGTGGTGAGTTCCCGCATGAAACCATCAAAAAAATGGGCGACATGGGCTTTATGGGTATCGAAGTCCCAGAAGAATACGGCGGCGCCGGCTTGGACACACTGTCCTACGTGCTGGCATTGGAAGAAATTTGCAAAGCAGATGCAGCCCACGGTGTGATCATGTCGGTCAACAACTCGCTATACGCCTACGGGTTAATTAAATTTGGCAGCGAGGCCCAGCGCAAAAAATTTCTCACACCCGTGGCTTCCGGCAAATCAATTGGAGCCTATTCATTGACCGAACCAATGAGCGGTTCGGATGCCGGCACGATGAAGAGCCGCGCCATAAAAGATGGGGATTTCTATATCCTGAATGGGCGCAAATCCTGGGTTACCAGCGGGCCAGTCGCGGATTATGTAGTGGTGTTCATGATCACCTCTCCCGAGAAAAAACAGAAGGGCATTTCGGCCTTTATGGTGGATGCAAAAACTCCCGGGTTCATTCGCGGAAAAAAAGAACCCAAACTCGGCATCCGCGCCTCGGCCACCAGCGAACTGCTGTTCGAAGACTGCCGCATTCCGGCAGAAAACATGATCGGCAACGAAGGCGACGGTTTTAAAGTTGCCATGACAGTGCTGGATGCCGGACGGATCGGGATTGCGGCGCAGGCGCTCGGCATTGCTGAGGCGGCCTATGAGGCCGCCCGCCTGTATGCCGGTGAACGACAAGCCTTCGGACAATCGATCGGTGCCTTTCAGGGCACCGGGTTCAAATTGGCCGATATGAAAACCCGCATCGAAGCCAGCCGCCTGCTGATTTATAACGCCGCGTTATCGAAGGAACGCGCAAAAAAGACCGGCGAACGCTTCTCCCTTGAAGCCTCCATGGCAAAGCTGTTTGCATCCGAAACTGCCATGTTCTGCGCCCATCAGGCAGTTCAGATTCACGGTGGAATGGGTTACAGCAAGGAATTGCCGGTTGAACGTTACTTCCGCGATGCCAAAATCACCGAAATTTATGAAGGAACCAGTGAGATCCAGCGTCTGGTAATTAGCCGAAATGAGCTCGGATTAAAATAACCAGTACCCTACACCTTTGACGATCTATTTTCGCTTGCAGTTTGCCTGGCATTTCTTCAAAGGTTGATCTGAAACCTTCTTGTAAAACATGGATTATCCGCCTCTTACCAACAATTCAATTGCGCCCACCCCAATTCCGGTCTGGTATAAACCAAAGCACTGGCTTACACCGCAAATCCGGCATGTTGAGATGGGAACGGCTTTGTTTCTGGTAGCCGCGTTAATTTATTTACTTTCGATCAGCATTGGTCTGGATCAGTTCCCAATCTATTTCTTCACTGATGAAGCCGCACATGCCAATCTGGCTTCGGACTTCATCACAGGTGGGTTCTCAAGCTCGGATGGCTCATTTTTACCGACTTATTTTCTGTTGG
>CAIWAX010000454.1 GCA_903910795.1 uncultured Anaerolineae bacterium | reverse complement strand
CTCCACTTAAGCAAAAAAGCGCAATATGTGACCGTGAAGGGTATAGATTGGCCCAGACCGTGCCGGTCAGGGCTTTTTGAACGCGGCGTAATGGCATTGGGATCGTTGAAAAATGTGGTAAATTCAGGCCAATCGATGAACCTGTTCGCACAAGACAACCTGCCCGCTGGCGATCCCCTGGAGAGCATGATGATCCGCACTGTCACTCCGAACGATGCGATAGCAATCGCAGAAATCTATAACTACTACGTTCTGACCACATTCATCTCGTTTGAACTGGAACCCGTCAGCCCGGAAGATATGTCCGGGCGCATTTCAGAGGTGCTGGGCGCCTCGCACCCGTGGCTGGTGCTCGAAAATGAGGGGCGGGTGGCGGGTTATGCTTACGCCACAAAATGGCGTTCCAGGCCGGCTTACCGGCCGACCGTAGAAACAACCGTATATGTATCCAAAGACCAGCGCGGACACGGTTTTGGCCGGGCGGTGTACACCCGGCTGCTGGCCGATCTGGCGATGGCGGGGTTTCACACGGCGATCGGGGTCATCGCGCTGCCAAATGAGGCCAGCGTGCGGCTGCACGAGTCGCTCGGCTTCAAACAGGCCGCCCACTTTCGGGAAGTCGGGTATAAATTTGGAAAGTGGATCGATTCGGGCTTCTGGCAGATGATGCTCTGAACAGTTTTTTAAAGAAAAACATCCGCAGACCCCTGGCTGGCGGGCTGCGGATGTATGTTTCACTGCCACCGAAAAGCTAGTGGCCCTGGTCGCGTTTCTGCCACAAGGCCCGGTCAAGCTCATCTTCCGGGTCGAGCATGGCCGGGTCGATGACCGGGCCCTGGCGCTGGCCGTATTTATCCCACAACCCGGCGACAAGCCGGCCAGGGTCGGACTTGACGCCCTGTTTGGCGAAGTATTCGCAGATGCGCGTGACATCGCGTTTGAAAAGGCTGAAGGCGTTGCTGTTGCCCTGCGGTGAGATCACCTGCGGGAAGTCAATCAACTGGATGGCGCCATCCCAATACAGGATGTTGTAAGCCGAAAGGTCACCGTGAATGATGTTGTTGGCAAGCATCAGGTCAATGTTGTGCAAGACGCGCTCAAACAAGCTGCGCGCCTCGGCGCGTTCGAGCCTGACCTCGCTCAAGGCCGGCGCGCAGCCGTTCAGGTTGCCGACAAAGCCCATCAGGATGGCGTTGGTGTTCATGGTATAGGCGTCCGGCACATCCGCACCGGCGGCATGCAGGGTTCTGAGTGCCGTGTATTCATAGGCAATCCAGGAAGTGTGGCGCAGTTCCTCACCGTAGGCGCTGCGTTTTCGCATGGCATACAGATCACCACCCTTCGTCAGGCTGTGCCCGCTCTCGTTCAAGTCAACACGGCCCTCGCGGTAGGCAGAGTCGTTTTTGAGGTTGCGTAACATGCGCGGACGGTAGACCTTGGCGGCGATAAATTCAGCATCGATTTGCGGCCCGGCCCGGCACAGGTAGACCGAGGCTTCCTTGCCGCCTTTTACACGGCCCAGGACATCTGAAATCCACTGGTGCTCGTAGAAATCACCCAGCGAATCAAGCAACCAGCCGCCTTCAAAGCGGGCGGCTTGATAGGTGAATCTGAAACTGGCGCGGGTATCATCCTGGGCGTGCAAAAAGGCCTGGTCGCGGCGGGGCAGGTGCGTTTTTAATCTACGATTTTTATTGATCTGCCTGCCGGTCGGCGCATTGGCTTCGAGTTCATCGAGGAAATCGCTGTGGATATTCATAGGGTTGAATATTTTTCTCTTTTATCATGGTCAGCGGTCAGGCAAAAAATACCGCAGGGGGAAGGCCGCAGCGACAGGCGGCCAGGTTGGGAATCCGGGCGCATTGAAACAAAAAACCGCAGGACATGTGTATGCCTGCGGCCTGGAAATCATGACGGGTTTGACAGTTGGGCCGTCAAATGGACAGAATCGTCCTAGCAGGAGGCACACTGAACAGACATCGGTTGAACGCGTGAACCGTCATTCGAGCTGCGTACCTCCTATCTTGCAGAATCTGATAATATTATTATACTACTCTAATCCAAATTTTGGAATATCAGGAAAACCATGACCCAGGGGGTATAGCGCACAACTGTTGGTGACTTTTGTATCGGTTAGTACGATT
>CAIWAX010000453.1 GCA_903910795.1 uncultured Anaerolineae bacterium | reverse complement strand
TCCAAAATACTGAATATTAAGGAAAATTAATGAAACCAGGTCTAAATGATTTTCTGATTGGCGCCCGGGCGGCGCTACCGATCCTGTTGGGTGTGGTGCCTTTTGCCATGATCACGGGTGTGGCAGCAGTGGGCGTGGGGTTATCCCCGTGGGATACTCTTGGAATGTCCGTGATCGTTTTCGCGGGGGCATCCCAATTGGCTGTGCTGCAGTTGATGAAAGGCGGCAGTCCATGGATCATCATGGTGCTGACTGCCTGGGTGATCAATTTGCGTTTCATGATGTACAGCGCGGTGCTGGCGCCTTCGTTGCAAAAGATGCCCACCCGTTGGAGAGCCGGGCTGGCTTACATGCTTTCTGACCAGGCTTTTGGGATCAGTATGAGCTATTTCGCCACGCATGATGAGATCGATAAGCGCTGGTTTTATTTTGGTACTGCATTGACAATCTGGGTCACATGGCAGGTGAGCGCAATTGCAGGGTCTCTGCTGGGAACGTTAATTCCGGCCAGTTGGGGCTTTGATTTTGCGTTTCCGCTCAGCTTTATGGCGCTCATGTTTGCCGCGCTGAGAGACCGGCCAACGGTGGTGGCGGCAGTGACTGGCGGGTTGATGGCTGTGGTTGGGAAGGGTTTGCCCAATAACATCGGGTTGGTTTTGGCCGCGATGGTTGGCATTGGCTGCGGGATGCTGGCTGAAAACAGTTTGTTGAAGGCGCGCCAGGGGAGGCAAGCATGAGCCCGGCAACCGTGTGGTTGACTCTGATACTGGCCGGGATGGGCACTTTCCTGGAGCGTTTTTCATTTATCTTTCTGCTTGGAAGGATCAAGATGCCGGAAGGGCTGCGGCGAGCGCTGCGGTTTGTTCCAGCTTCTGTTCTGGCTGCGCTGGTTTTTCCGGCGCTGACCCATCCAAATGGGACATTGGATATTTCTTTCGGTAATTTTCGCCTGTTTGCCGGGCTGGTGGGCGCGCTGGTGGCCTGGCGCACTCGCAATGTGCTGCTGACACTGATCGCTGGCATGCTGGCTTTGTGGGTCTTGCAATTTTTGTTTTCTCGTTGAGAATATCAGGCACGGATCGGCAGAGGTGCGATATTTCAAAGATTTGTTCACGGAGGCATTCAGGCGTACCTGAATGCCTCCGGCTTTTTTTAATTATTTTCGGCATCCGGGCGGAGAGTACCGGCCTTGAGTGGATTGGCGTTGAGAGAGTCGGAGATGATACGGCCATCGGCGAGGCGGATGATGCGGTCGGTGTGGTGGGCGATGAAGGCATCATGCGTAACCATGATGATGGTCTGGCCGAATTCTTCGTGCAGGTTTTGGAATAAGCCCATAATTTCGGCGCCAGTTTTGCTGTCGAGCGCGCCCGTGGGTTCATCGGCGATCAGGATGGATGGGTTGTTGACCAATGCGCGGGCAATGGCAACGCGCTGCTGCTGTCCACCGGAAAGCTCATTGGGGTGGTGGTAAACCCTTTCTTTCAGGCCAACCATTTCAAGCGCCTGCATGGATTTTTCGCGGTTGATGCGCCCGCTCTGGTTGGTGTATGTGAGCGGGAGCATGACGTTTTCAAGAGCGGATGTGCGCGAAAGCAGGTTGAATTGCTGGAAGACAAAGCCAATTTTGCGGCTGCGGATGTCGGCGAGCTGATTATCATTCATTTTTTCCACCGGGCTGTCATCGAGGATGTACGAACCGCTGGTGGGGACATCCAGACAACCGACAATCGACATGAGGGTGCTTTTCCCGGAGCCTGAAGGCCCCATGATGGCCAGCAGTTCTCCTTTTTCGATGTTGAATGAAGCGCCATCCAGGGCATGGACTACGTTATCGCCCATGGTAAATACTTTTGTCAGGTTGTGGATGACGATCATGGGTTTATCCGTGCCCATGTCTGGCGTATTCTGGGAAACGGGCTGCTCGGCGATGGTTGTGTGCGTAAATGGGAGTGAGATATTCATCAGATTTTCCTCTGGCGTAATTTGAGATTTTGTCGTTCAAGTACACCGTTAGTTTAGGATTTTTTGCTGTGAGGAAGAGATGAAATTGCTGTGGATTTGTTGAGAATACATGTGCCCTGCGGGTGAGGGCGCAACCCTGCCCCGATCAATGGATGCGAGGTAACTGTAATGAAAGTAAACCCTGTTAGCTGTCATTGGTAGCCGCCGCGCTTGCTCTTTCCCGAAAGACACCCCCGCAAGAGCACCGGGGTGAAACAAGGGACGATTTGCCAAGCAAATCGTGCGGCGGCGCGGCAATCTCCAATTCTGTGAGGGAGATTGCTTCAGTCGCTGAGGAACGCTCCTACGCCCTGACAGACACCAGTCTGATCTGAAATATTTAAAGCCAAAATCCGGTGCAGGCCGGATTTTGGGAGTGATTCAAATTTGCAGGTCTGGCAATTTCTGTATAAACGAAGTCGGGTTAGAAATCCCGGTCAACAATATAGTGCGCCAATCCTTCCAGAGATTCATACTCTGGGGATGAATTAAAAGGCTTGATCGCATCCAGGGCTTTATCAACATGTTCAACAGCTTCATCAATCGCATGTCGAATGGCGTTACTGGATTGAATGGATTTCACCAGGATTTCCATCTTATCCGTATTGCCCCAGCCACCTTCAGCCAGTAATTTAACTTCGGGGTTATCCGGATGGCTTTCCACATAATAAATGGCGGGCAGAGTAACAAGGCCATTTAAAAGATCCGAACCAACCGGTTTTCCAACTGTAGCCTGTTCGCCAGTAAAATCCAGAACATCATCCATAATCTGAAAAGCCATGCCAACTTCATAGCCGTAGGTCTTCATGGAAGCGCGGACGCTCTCATCTTCAGTTCCCAGCATGGTAGCTGACAGTGCGCTCATTTCAAACAATGAGCCCGTCTTGGCATAAATCCGGCTGTAATAATTTTTTCGCTCGATGATGCCCTTGGCGGCAAACATTTGAGTCAGTTCGCCATTCACAATGACAGTCAACGTCTCGGCAAACAATTTCATAATCGGAAGATAATCCGTTTCAGCAGCGAGTTTTGCCGCTCGCCCAAACAAAAAGTCACCAGTCAAAACTGTTGCGGCAGGTGACCAACGCGCATTCAAAGTTGGAATGCCGCGGCGCAGCAAAGAGCCATCGATTAAGTCATCGTGCACAAGCGTGGCAGTGTGCAGCATTTCAATCGCCGCGCCCAAAGTAACCAGTTTTTTATGGGGCGCATTAAATAAATTCCCGGCCAGGAATACAATCGTAGGGCGAATGCGTTTGCCTCCTGCCACTAATAAATGTTCCAGGGCAGCACGCAGGTCGGGGTGATGTTCATTCCCCGCCTGTGAACGCATCAACTGTTCAACTTCTTTGATGCCATCTTGTACCGGTGTAAGAAACGGTGTGCTCAAAAATCAACCTCCCCAGGAAAAAAGACGCGCCGCATTCGCACTGGTAAGCGCCGCGATTTCTTCCGGGTCTTTATTATGGATTTCTGCAATTTTATCAGCAATATGCCGTACAAATGCAGGTTCGTTGCGAAGCCCCCGCCTTGGAACTGGGGCAAGAAAAGGTGCATCGGTCTCTATCAACAATCTCTCAAGCGGAAGTGATTTTACCACTTCACGCCGGGCAACCGCGTTTTTGTAAGTCACTGGGCCAGTGATGCCAATGTAGAAGTTCAGATCAAGGATCTGCAGTGCAGTTTTCAGGTTTCCGCTGAAAGAATGCAAGACACCCGGAGAATTTGCAAGAGCACTGTTTTTTGTGTGTAAGGTCTTTACCCATTCCTGCAGAATTTCGAGAAGATCGCACGTGCAAGGCCCATCCAGCGCATCCGACTGCTCCCGTAAATGAAGAATGACAGGCAGTTTCAATTCCGCCGCCAGGGCCAATTGTTCCTTCAAAATGGAATGCTGCACCGTATGCGGTGCAGCATTCCAATAATAATCCAGACCAATTTCCCCAACTGCAACTATTTTCTGAGAGAAAACCGGGTTGGGAGCCTCTCCAACAACATCCGCATAAAGCTGCTTTAGATCAGCGTAAGTGCGGCTGTTCCAGGATAACGCTTCGTTCGGGTGAACACCAATGGCAGCGAAGACCCCATTTTGACCCCTTGCCAGTTCAACAACCCTTTTACTTGATAGCAGGTCGAGACCTGGAATCAAGATACGCGTCAAACCTGTTTCCCAGGCTCGTGACAGAACCTCACCGCGGTCAGGATCAAATCTATCCAGGTCCAGATGGCAGTGAGTATCAGTAAGGTTCACGATGCAGGGTTCAACTGCTCAATGTCTGACAATAGGGTTGAAAGTGGTTTAAAGGAGGCCATAAGAATTTACTTGATTCCAGCGACCGTGAGGCCATCCTGTAGAATCGCCTGTACTTTGTCACCATGACGGGTTTCACAATAAACCCGCAGGATCGGTTCGGTGCCGCTGAAACGGATCAAAAGCCAGCCGCCATCTTCCAGCCTGAATTGGAAACCATCAATCGTAACCAGTTTGGTTACCTTTAAGCCGCCAATGGTGGCCGGGTTTGCGTCTAAGATCATTTGCTCGCGATCCTTACGATCCCCGGAAAAGGCGCTGTCTATCCGATCATAGAAGAATTCGCCGCCGACTTTATCGAACAACAGCTTGAGCAGCTCGGTAGGTTTCTTCCCGGTTCGCACCATGAAATCAAGCATATACAACCCTGCAAGAATACCATCGCGTTCGGGGACATTACCGCGGAAAGCGTAACCGCCGCTTTCCTCACCGCCAATCATCGCGTTTGTCTCGGTCATCTTGGGGGCCACATATTTGAAACCAACACCTGTTTCATGAACAGGCACTCCATACAACTCACCCAGGATATTTAACATACCGGTGGTCGAAAGGGTCTTGACAATATCACCGCGCTGGCCTCGAATTTCGAGCAGATAATAAGCCAACAGCCCATAAACGCGCAGTTGATTAATGAATTCGCCATTCTCATCCCCAACCCCCAACCGGTCGGCATCACCATCTGTGACAATCAAGACATCCGCCTTGTTATCGAGCGTGGCTTTCAGGCCCGGGTTAATATTGGGTGGGATAGGTTCGGGACGTTTCATTTCAGGAAAAGATGGGTTACGTTGGTTATGGATTTCAATGACCTGCGTTTTGCCACCCTCCAACAAACGAGGGAACCAGCCAGCGCCATTGCCCCACATCGTATCAACCATCACAGTCAGTCCTGCATCTTTAATTGGCTGTAGATCAATCAGATTTTTTAAGTGGGCAATATAAGCTGGAGCAGGGTCAAATTTGACAATACGACCATCTTTCTCGGCATCCGCGTACGCAACTCGTTTGACATCCTCAACCGAATCCGGGATACCCGCTTCAATTTTTGTCAGGCCCTCCGGGTCAATCGCACCGCCGGTTTCATTACGGACTTTAAAACCATTATCGCTGGGAGGGTTGTGGCTGGCGGTGATATTGATAGCGCCGCACGCCTGCCTGTTAACCACAGAAAACGAGATAATCGGCGTCGGAGTGGCGCCGTCTGTCAAATAAACCTTCATGCCATTGCCAACAATCACTTCCGCGGCGGCTGCAGCGAAAAATTCAGAAGCAAACCGCTTATCATGTCCGATGACAACCCACTGACCGGCCTTGCCTTCTTCAAGCATGTAAGAGGCGAATCCTTGCGTTGTCCGACGAACATTTTCAAAAGTATAATCATCGGCAATTACACCACGCCATCCATCTGTTCCAAATTTTATTTTTCCGGACATGACTTTTCTCCCATTCTTGATCGGTTTAGAGATTATATCAGAATAAGATTTGTTCAGAAAATAACAATCTTGAAAGGATTCCGGAACCATGCGCTGTGGGGCAGTTGAAAGAATGCAAAGGTCATCAGAAAAATAATCTCAGAATTTTCAGGTTTTTAAAACAGGACCCAACCACATGCAGGATGATATTGCTGAACAAAAAAAAATGATTCGCAAACAATGCCGCCAGACACGCCAAAACCTGTCTGAACCTTTCAGAACTTTTGCGAGTCAGCAAATTTGCAATAAGATCAAAAATTTGCAAGCCTTTCAGAAGGCAAGTGTTGTATTGACCTATATGCCAATCAAAGCTGAAGTAGATTTACGGCCCTTGCTGGATGGTTTTCCACATATCACCTGGGTGTTGCCAAGAATCCTGCCGGAGCCAGAGCACAGCCTGGTTTTCCATATATATGATCCCAACTTGCTGGTTTATCATCCATTTGGGATGGCCGAACCATCCAGGCACCTGCCCCTGATTGCGCCAGGCGAGATTCACCTGGCGCTGGTGCCAGGGCTGGCATACGACAGGCAGGGCTGGCGTCTGGGATATGGCGGCGGTTATTATGACCGTTTTTTGCAGGATTTCGCGGGAATCAGCCTGGGCGTGGTGTACGAGGCGCTTTTTCTGGATAATTTACCGCGCGGCCATTATGATATTCCGGTAAATGGCGTGGTGACGGAATTAAGTTTCTACGCAACTTCCGCCCAATCTTCGGCATCAGGTCCCAGCTAGTTCAAACACAAGTTCACCCAATCTGCGGACAGCGCGTTCGATTGGATATGACCAGGCGGCCGCGTTCAAACGTATAAAATTGGAGAAATGGTTGGTGGGAGAAAATAAATAGCCTGGCGTGATAGTGATATTGTTTTTGAGGGATAAAGCATACAGTTCGAGCGAATCAACATTCTCAGGAAGCTGAACCCACAGCACAAAGCCGCCAACTGGACGGGTAACCCGCGTTCCCGCAGGAAAGGCCCGGGTAACCGCCTGGGAAAGCAGCGCGACATTGCTGGCATATTCGCGCCTGATCCGGCGGAGCTGGTGATCATAACCGCCGCTCTCCAAAAACTGCGCGATGGCCATCTGAGGCAGACGCGCGGTAGCTGCGCTGGTTGTAAATTTCAACCACTCAATCTTATTCTTGAACCGTCCGGGAACAACCCAACCCACCCGCAAAGATGGGCTGATATCCTTTGAGAAGGATGAACACAACATCACCAACCCTTTCTGATCGAAAGCTTTTGTGACCATCGGCCGTTTCTCAGAAAAGTAAATCTCACCGGAAACATCATTATCAATCAGGGGAATCTCATACCGCGCCAATAATTCCACCAAATCTTTTTTCTTTTCATCAGGAATACAGCTTCCGAGTGGGTTATTAAAATTGGAAATCGTCAATACCGCTTTAATGGGGTTGTGTTCTATCGCAAACTGCAGAGCGCTCAGGCTGATGCCTTCGCGCGGATTGGTGGGAATTTCAAGCGCTCGCAACCCGTGCACTTCCAACAATTGCAAGGTTCCAAAATACATGGGCGATTCAATCGCTACGATATCGCCGGGGTTACAAACCGCGTACAGGCACAAATGTATGCCTTCCACCCCACCCGAAGTAATAACAATCTCGTTTGGCGAAAACTGGCAGCCGCTGAGCAAGGCACGCTTCGCTATCTGTACTCGTAATTCTTCCAGACCCGGCGGAAGTTCATAGCTGTGCGCGCCAGGTTCTGCTGTGCGCGCAAGGCTGGCCAGGATGCGGTTGATCCTCTCAATAGGCAGAAGTTCCAGATTAGGCATGGCTGCGCCCAATTGGATCAGGGAGGCATTGGTTGAATCACGCATGGCCATCATCATCAAATCGTGTAAATTAACATGATTCGGATCCAGGCTGGGTGAAGAGATTTCCGGTTCAGGGTAATTCTCAGCCGAAGGAGCCCTGACATAATAGCCAGATTGCGGCCGGGCTTCGATCACGCCTTGATTTTCCAATTGCAGATAGGCCTGCAGCACTGAACTGATACTTACCCCTTGTTGCGTACTCATCTGGCGCACTGACGGAATGCGCTCACCCGGGCGATAGGTGCCCTGAGCAATCAGCCTGATTACTTCACTTGCGATTTGTTCATATCGAAATGGTTCATTTTTTTGAGACTTGCTCGCATTGTTCATCCAAACTCCAAATAAAATTTCCTGGTTCTAATGGAATTTGTGGTGTCGCCGTTTTTTTTAAACCGTCCACGAATACGGGCCACGAATACGGTGCGCCACCTAACGTAACCTTTGCACAATCAGAAGCGGAATCGTAAAAAACGACAAAATTTTGAAACCGCCATATACAGAAGTAAACCAGTATTTTAGCGATATTGCCCATATCTGGATAACTCATTTG
>CAIWAX010000452.1 GCA_903910795.1 uncultured Anaerolineae bacterium | reverse complement strand
ACTTTCCATACCGAACTTATGGGTACTTTCCATATTGAACTTATGGGTACTTTCCATATTGAACTTATGGGTACTTTCCATTATTCGTGCAAAATTCGTGGATGGTTTGATAAAAAATGGCAGTACCACAAATTCCATCAGAACCAGCCTTTTTTAGATTTGGAATTGCTACTGTTAAGGCATTTCGCCCGGATTCACCTGGATTGGCGGCTGCGGGTTGCTGCAATACAAAGGATTCCGGTCAGGCCCGGCATGATAATCATACTGGGTAGTGCCCGCCTGTAAGATAACGATATAACCCGGCGTTACCATTTGCCCATACATCATACCGGGCTGGGGACAGCCCAGACTCAAATCTGCCCACGAAACTTTGTCCGCCTGGAGCAGGGAGATATCCGCCTCAGAAACGGAAAGGCGCTTGACCAGATCAAGGCGGGCCTCTTCGACAATGGATTGTAAAACCATTGAGGCCGGCGTGACTGCGAAGGGTGGCGTTTCAGTCGTGATTTTCTGAGGTGTGACTGCGGAAGTACTTGTTGGGGGGAGGGGCAGCGGCAGCGGTGTTTGACTGGCAACCGGCTGGACTTCTGCCGGCAGGCTGGTTGCAGGATTGACCGCCGTGGGATAAGCCTGTATCTGGGTTGGTACAGGTGTTATTGTGACAATGCCATTGAAGGGAAGCGGCACACAGCTTCCCAAACCGAGCGAAAATAATAAAATCCAGCACTTCCAGGTTGTTCTCATTTCTTTTCTTCCATTTTTTTCCACTACTTGCCCGACTCACAGACCGGTATCTTGTCCGAGTTCTCATTCGCATTGAGTGCCAGCCCGAAGTAAGGCGACGGATCAAAAGTATTGTTGATATCCAGCTCATTCATAAAGTGTCCTGCGCCATCATCTTTATCAATGGAAAAATGCAGGTGAACGCCAACCGGGTTATTAGGATCGCCTGAATAATCACCCTGGTGCCCAAGCACAGTCCCCGCCTCGATATATTGCTCACTGGTGCCCGGTGGAAAGTCCGGCGCTATGAAAGAATTACCATTCGGGTCAGCCATGTGCGTGTAATATAACCAGATCTGGTGCCCGGGGTTGAGTGGGTCATCTGGAACCCTCTCTATTACACTGGATTTCCAGCCTGGCAGCCGGGTCAGGTAACCAGGGTATGCGGAGATAACTGGCGTCACATCCACGTTTGTGCCCGCAAAGATATCGATCCCCTGGTGCCTTGTACCAACCTTGAAAGAATCGCCCCACAGATAGCCAACCATGCCTGTGGTTGGGAAGATGAACGGCGCGCTCCCACAACGTGACCCGGCCTGGATCACATACTGCTGATTCTCAGATGGGCTATTGATATAGGCCATGACATACGGGCCGCGCGCTGCGGAGCTGCGCATACTCTGGTAGAGGTAAAAACCCAACCCAACCAGCGCGCCGATAACAATAAAGCCTACTAACTTTTTTGGCGATGGCATAAAGTCGATTATATGCCTTTTCCTAATTTCTTATAAAATTTCGACTTTTTTCAATCATTCCTTATACATTGGCGGACTAAGATAGAGCCAATCAAACATTCAGTCACAACTGATTACCAAGGAGAAAATACCATGACTTTCTATGTTTCCACCCACCCAAATTATTTGGCCCGCCGTTGGGCTGCAGCACAAGCCCAAAACCAGGAGGCCGCCCGGCCTTTGCCCGTTGATATCCGCGATGACGGCGAAGCCTACATCCTGACCGCCTATGTTCCCGGTTTGAAAGCCGAAGACCTCAACATCCAGGTTATCGAAGACCGCCTCACCATCGAGGGCACCTTTGGTAACCAGGAAGGCGAATATCTTCTGAGCGAACTGCCAGCCGGCAATTTCCGCCGCACTTTACAATTGCCAACCCTGCTTGACTCTGAAAAAGCAGAAGCCAGCCTGGAAAACGGAATTCTAAATCTGCGGGTACCACGCATCGAGGCTGCCCGACCCAGGAACATCCCGGTTGCCAGCAAATAAACTTCCATCTCAAAACTGATTTACAGAGACGCCTTTCCGGCGTCTCTGTTTGTTTAAGGTAAAATACTTACCATATTCTATTTGGAGAGAAACCTTGCGCGCTCGTCTTGCCCTTCTTCTAATCATTATTCTGCTTTCAGCCTGCAGCGTTGGCACACCATCTGCCGGACAGGTAACCAGCACACCAGAGCCAACAGCCACGCCCCGGCCCACGGCTGGCCCCACATCTACTCCAATGGCCCCGCTGGTCATCCTGGTACTTCCTGCGAACACAAACCAGGCACAATCCAAAGATTACCAGAAAGCGGTTTATGACCTGGCGCAAGCACAGGGATACCGGTTCATGGTGCTCAATAAAATGAGTGAGAAAGAATTGGACCCGACCCTCAAGATTGTCATCGATTTATCCCCGGATGTTGATATCCCCGGGCTGGCTGCAAAAGCGCCGCAGGCTCAATTTTTGGCAATCAATCTGCCAAATATCAAAGCGGGGGGCAATGTGAGCATTTTGGGCGGCGATAATACCAGCATTGACAAAGTCGCATTTATGGCAGGCTACATTGCAGCAGCCATCACTCAGGATTATCACACCGGCCTCCTTGTACGAAAAGGTTCACCGGATGCCGATGCCATCACCGCCGCTTTCACTGCCGGACAGCAATATTTCTGCGGCCTGTGCAACCCATACACTGGCCCTTTTAACCCATACCCTTTGTTGCAGGATATTCCCAATGATGCCAAGCCCACCCAGTATGGCGCCTACGCAGATATTCTGATCCACAAACAGGTTGATACAATGTTCATACAGCCGGGCGTGGATGCGCCCGAACTGCTCCAATACCTTCAAACCGTGGGTGTTCTGATGATCGGAACGCAATCCCCCACCAAATCTGTCAACGGCTGGGTTGTTACGCTCGAGCCCAATTTTTTGGAGGCAATGAAAACCGCCTTCCCCGACCTGGTGGCAGGGAAAGGCGGCCAGGAATTTCCTGCGCCTTTGTCCTTTGACGATGCCAATACCGGCCTTTTCAGTATCGGCAAGCAAAATAACGCCCGCCAGATATTGGATAACCTGCTGCAAGGTTCCATTTCCACCCAACTCAAACAGTAATAATGATCATTATTCCCTTCACGCTCACAAATCGCGCTTTTTTGATTAAGTGGAGAACCGCAATTTGTGACCGAGGGCATTATAGAATCAACAAGTTGTAAAAATCAACAAAAACTGGATGCGCCCGCCGGTCATCCAGTTTTTCTTATCCACCCTTGCTGTCATTTTTAATGGAGGTTAGAGAAATGAAACTCGAAAATTTTAATGCCTACCAGGTTGAATCCCGCAAAACCTGGAACCTGATCCATACCGATCACCCGATTGTCTACCCTACCCTGGGCCTGGTTAACGAGGCCGGAGAACTGGCGGGTAAGGTAAAGAAAATATTCCGTGATAAAGGCGGCGTCATTTCTGAAGAAGACCGCATGGCCTTGAAATACGAACTGGGCGACGTGCTCTGGTATATGGCCCAAATCGCCACAGAACTGGATATCTCCCTGCAGGAAGTGGCGGAAGCCAACCTTGAAAAATTGTTTTCGCGTCTCGAACGCGGCAAGATCAAGGGCGAAGGCGATTATCGTTAAGCATCGCGCTAACGCCAGAAGGTAAACTGGCTCTGGCCTAAAATAGCCAGGTTGATCGGAATACCGATCAGACGGGCAATCAGCCCTACCAACCCCCAAAACAAATTACCGATCACGGGCACATACCAGAACAGGGCCAGCACGACCCACATGGAAATCTGCGAAAAATCCGCCATCCGTTCATTCCATTCCCGGCTTAGATACGGCCGGATGGCTCCTAACCCATCAAACGGCGGAACCGGCAGCAGATTAAACAGTGCCGCGGTGACCTGCAGCAAGGCCAGAAAAGCCAGCCCCGGCCAGATACCGCTTTCAGTCACCGGGGCAAAGCGCAGAAACACCCCCAATACCACCGCCAGGAACAGGTTCGAGATCGGGCCAGCCAGGGATACAGCCGTTTGCCATTTGCGCGAGTACAATCGCCAGGTTTCGATGTAAACCGCACCGCCCGGCAGACCAATCCCGCCCAGCAGCAGGAATACCAGCGGCAACAGGATGGAGTAGACCGGGTGCGTATATTTGAGCGGATTAAACGTCAGGTAGCCCTTGTCTTTGACAGTATAGTCACCGCCACGATACGCAACAAAAGCATGCGAAAACTCATGCAATGTAAGTGAGAAGACCCAGCCTACCAGAACCACAATAAAAGTCATATTCCTCCAGTTTGATTGCCAGACCCGCCAAATCGGTTATAATGTCGGCGTCGGGCGCATAGCTCAGTTGGTTAGAGCGCCTCGCTTACACCGAGGAGGTCAGGGGTTCGAGTCCCTTTGCGCCCACCTAAACACCCCCACCCGTGGGGGTGTTTTCATTTTATACCCTGTATATATCGAAAAATTCGGTGTCACGATTTTCCTAAAAAATTCCTGCTGCAACCCGCTGCAACCGGCTGCAACGCGCTGCAACTGTGTTCAGGTTCAACGTTCAATTTTCTGATCAAATTGCACTGCGATTGGTAAAAGCAGATTGTCGATTAGCTCCGCCACATCATTCTGTGAAGTCGAAATCAGATGTCCGTAGACATCCAGAGTGATGGAAGCTCTCGCATGACCCAACCGCCTGGATACTGTGATTATTGGGATACCCTGGTTGAGCAGGATTGAAGCCGCAGTATGTCGCAGATCATGAAAGCGGATGGGAGGAAGCCCTGCGACTATGAGTAGTTTTTTAAAATCTCTCAGCAGATTGCGCGGGTGGATTGGTGTACCATTTCTGGTTGTAAACATCAATCCGTACTCCTTCCATGCTTCACCAGTTGATAGATGTTCCTGCTGTTGGTACTCTTGGTGTTTGCGAAGTATCTCAATTGTTTTCGTGCCCAACACAATTGTGCGTTTGCCCAAACGAGTTTTGGGGCCTGCAAATTTGACGCCATCGCCTTCTGGCCGGAGAAGCTGCCTCTCGATCTTGAGTGTCTGTCTGTTCCTCCGCTATAGCTTATCAAACTCTTCTGGCTCCACGTCGGGGACTTTGGTCAAGATTTCAAGAAATTTCTCGCGGCTGCCGCGTTTTGCTCGTTTCTCCAAATATTCAATTGTAGAAATGGTTGCAACTTTCTCGGCAACAGCAAGCATGACAAACTGGTTCACCGAAATACCTTCCTCCAGAGCCAGCTCTCGCAATTGTTCATGTAATGTTTTGGGTAATCGCAAACTTAATGCGCTCATTTTCTCACCTCACCAATTATCTGTAAAAACTCTTTCGGTGTTATTGCTTTGATGCCAAATTTTTCAGTGCCTTTGAAGTCTTTGATGTTGTGCGTCACGATGTACTCGCATCTTGCTGAAATTGCTAATTCGAGAAAAAGTTCATCGTTTGCGTCCGACAAGGTTGGTCTCCACACAAAATAAATTTTGTGGTGGTGTGCCATTGAACACAAAGAGTCAACGAAAATTGAGACATCATCCTGCGATAATCCGGCTTCTGTCCTGTGGCGTTGTATAACATCTTCATACTCAAGCACAATCGCCACGGAATCGTGAATTTCGAACTTATCTGTTCCTATCAAAGACAACAACTTGTAAGATGCACCATTTTTTGAACGGAGGGCGGCGATGACAACATTGGTATCAATAACAATATCGGGAACACTCATAATAGTATTATATGCAATATCATATACAATATCAAGCCCTAATTTTTTGACCCACTAACGGTTTTTGTATAAAGGAATGTCTACTTTCAATGGCGGACTTCCATCAGAAAATCTTGACTCTGTGGCGAGAAAAGCCGCCAGATGCCCTTCTATCCCTTTCTTTGGGAAATAAAAATTACCCGGTGTGAGGGGGAGTTAGCGAGATTTTGAAACTATTGAAGTGATGTTCGTTGGTAGTAAAATATAGTTGTCCTGAGGTGAGAAGACACCCCTCACAGCCTTTGAGCGATGCCGATGTCGTGCACGGTGGACGGGACAAAATAAAGATTGGTCAAAACCAGTCTTTTTTTGTTTAAGTTGGGTTTGATACTCAGTATTGGGTTATTTTGCTTTTTCCTTTTTTGCAAAATAATCTTTCATTTCTTGAAGTTCTTTGGGTGTCATGATTTCTACCAGTTCTTTTTGAGTAAGGCCCATCATAGAAATATGTTCAAAATCTCTTTGCTGAGGGGTTAATTTATCATTGAAAATATCAATCATTTTTTAAGTTTCATAAAGACAATGTCTTGGATATCCGGTGCTAGACGATAGCTGAAGTTAAGCCTGGTAAAGATAATCTTTCAACTGTGTGATGGGAGCATAAGTATCACTCCCTGGCAGAAAAATACAGTCATCTCTCTCGCAGTAGTAAAGACGATTCCATCGCTCCATCGCTCGCTGCCAACGATTTACTTCCTCATCTGCTTTCAATTGTAGTTCTTGACGCCGAGCCGCGGCTACAGCCTTCTTCTCCTGATTTTTCTGACGCTCGCGAGGTACTACCTTTGAAAACAGCCATAGGCCCAATCCGATCGGAGCCAAGGCAACTAAACCAAACAGAAGAACGCCAAGCAACTGACTGCCAAGTGTATTCGATTGACCTTGTGCCAAATTCTGCGCCAGCCCTACAATGAGGCATAGTGGGCAGAGCAAGAGAAAGCCGCCAATAATTAGCAAAACAATGACTGACTTCATCGCTTTAGATGAAGTTCCGTCACTTATGGTAAAGTTCCGATTGGGCGTAGGTTGCGAAGGAGGTGTTAATTGTTTAGCCAATTCTGAAGTTTGTGAAGTCTGCGTTGGCACTGCCACTTGACGAGTTACTGGTGCATAGGTATTTCCAACTTTTACTTGAGTCGTTTGGGTTTGATAGGTAATACCTTGCGTGTTATGCGTTTGGCTACGCATGATAGCGGTTACTTTTTCTGCTTTATCATTTCGATTACACAGAGGACAATGGGCATAAGATTCCAAGGTAATCCCGCTCGCATCTCGTCGAATCAAATGCTCAACACCGCAATGCTCGCATTTCAAGATACGAGCGTTACCTCCAATAGTAAGATTTCCTCCACAGTTAGGACATTCCATTGTAATAAGGTCATTCATAATATGATCTCCCTTGATGACAAAAGCATAAACTTTAGACTTACCACCCCACTTGGAGTCTGATAAGGATTATCGGCGTATTTATTTTTTTTGGGGGGTTGATAAAAGCATCTTACCCTTACCATTTTAGCACGGTAACGGGGGCTAGAAGTTTGTAACTTCACTGGAAATAAATCCAGATGGACAGCTTATTCATTAGATAAAGGGAGTTCCCTATAAATTTTGGAATTCCCTTGTTCGTTTAATTTCCGTTTATTACAATAGAACGTATATTCTCTTTCTCGCGCTCATGGAGGGCGCACAAAAATGGCTACAATCGCAATAAATGACACGATACCCGAACTGACTATCGAAGAACAGTTCCCGACAGAAGTAACACCTGAAACAATGTCCACCACCCCAATGGAACAACAGGGCATGGTAGTAACACCCAATCTCATTCGCGCAATTCCCCATATCATCGTTGTGGGCGAGTCGGGTGTGGGCAAGACCCATTTTTCAAAGACCGCCAGGGATGGATTTGTTCTCGACATCGAAGATGGCACTGGTACTGAATTCGATGCTGATCACAAAATCACCTATAACCCCGGCGACCCAGAGCTAGCCATAAAGGTCATGCGCGATGTTCAGGCTCTCAAGAAATTCAAGCGGGATGGCCAGTACATCCTGACCCCCAAGGGCATCCGTATCCGCTACCTGGTTGTTGACACGATGGATATTCTGGTCAAGAACGCACAGGAACAGTTCGCATCCCGATCAAAACAGGTTGGCTATGGCGATTCCGCCAAGGCTGCCGGTCAGGTAAATGGTTTACTGGTTGGTAATTACAACTCAACGAAGCTGGAAATTCAGGATTACGGCGCAATCAACACCCTGATCAATCCCTTGATCAACGCCATCTTCAGCATCGGTATCCCGGTGGTATGGGTCACACATGAAGGTGGGCAGAAGGCGCAGTACCACATGAACACCGGCAAGCTGAAGAAACCCGGTGATCTGCGCCTGGGCGTGGGTGGTGGTTCCGGTGATCTTATCCAGAATCTTGTGGGTGCGGCTGTATTTATCATGTACGACCCATTCAAGGGAAAGCGTGTCATCCTGACCAAGACCCAGATGTACGATGACAGGCGTGTATTCGCCAAAGATCGTCACAACATCTTCCCCCAGGCGATCATGGATTATCCGTACACCAGTCAGTTCCTCGAAAGTTACTTCAGCTACTTCAGTTGGTAATCCAAATGTTTCGGGTGATGACGAAAGTCATAACTAATGAAGGCCACTGCGAATGGGATCGCGCCCCGGAGTGTATGAATAGTTGCCCACCCATTTCAGAATACCTGTGTGGTTATCGGCTTCCATAATGGCACACATAGGTCGGCAACCAGGATCAGTAGGCTAACGAAAATCCTGCCGTCAAGTTGCTCCGGTATTGTCGTCAGCCGGGAAGAGGAGATCAAATGAAAGCATCCATCGCAGATGTAAGCAGGCTGGCAAGAAATGCTTTGAATGGTGGGGTAATGGATGTAGACCTGGTTGCCATCTGCTACGCTTTCTTTGAATTGAGCGAAGTGGATAGATCAATCGTCGCTGGAATCGCAGTTGATGTTGCCAATATGTGCGACAACGTATCCGTAATCTCTGCGCTTGAGTTGATTTTCAAGGCGGAACGCTATGCAGGAATGCGGGATGGTCGGTATCCGAAATCTGAATTCTACAAAAATAATGAAAGGCTTCCATTCTACCGGTCTGACAAGACCCTGGTATTGAGGGATGAACAGATAGTTATCACAAATGATTTTTAAGGAGAGCTAATGACGACACGACAGTTCCAAACGATCGCTTACATCGATT
>CAIWAX010000451.1 GCA_903910795.1 uncultured Anaerolineae bacterium | reverse complement strand
GCTTATATAAGCACGTATTTTATAAGGGTCGTTTATTAGTTTTTCAGGAATTTTACCAAAGCCAGCACTTGCCAGTGCGTCTTTTATTTCATCTCTAATTTTCATCATTAATAAATCCCTCTCAGCTTTTAGCCGAACCAATGCGAGTTCCGAAGCAGTTTTATCAGTCGAAACCTGAATTTTCTTCAACCCTTCGGATAATAACTTTACAGATATGGCTCCTTCATTAAATGAAATCAAATACTCTGTGCCGCAATGCTGGCAGATAATCTGGTCTGCATCTTTTGAAATTTTCAAGCTGCCACTACACTGGCGGCAAGTCATGCTGATTATTTCCATACTTCAATCCCTCGCTAAATTTGACCTTCGTTATATTTAGGTGTAAAATAGTTGTAATCAATAAACCAGTTCGTCTGGTTTACGCGCTCCCGATAAAAGGTAACCAATTGTGGTTGCTTTCCTGAAAAGGATAGTCGGGGGTGTTTTATTTAATTTATCAAGGCGCTTTCCACAGATCAACCACTTTGGGAGCAAAGGAAGAATAGAAGTCACTCTGCTTGCCTTGACAGTATTTTGCGAGATCGCCAACCAGCATATCCGCCAGTTGCAGACCATCTTCCCGGCTTGAGTCGCCACCCACGATTTTTTTGAACGGTCTGATACGGTCGGAGAGTTTGCTGCGCCTGGAAAATTCCACCCGCAAATTCCGGATCAATTCCGGGGTCGCTCCATCCAGGATCAATACATCATCAGAGATATCCAATTCTGAGGCGCGCAGCGTCAGATCAACAATCCAGTTAATTAGAAATGTTTGCCCATCCATTTCACGATACTTCGTGGGAAGCAGCGATTTATTGACAAACACAGCCCTGACCCGAAATTCAATAGGCTGGATGGCGCCAAAGAAAATTGTCTTCGCCACAACATTCGATTTGACATACTTGAATTCGAAAGTCTCAGGCACACCCAGTTGTTTGCGCAAAGCCGCCAGTTGGGGAATATTTCCAGCATCCGCACGTTGAACCATCACAAGGGCGAAGTAAGTGGAAACGTTTTTAGAAAAATTCATACCCGGATCCCCAGAGTCGTCCAGGTGAAAATATTGTGTCATGATTATGCATTGCTCCCAAAGGCAAAGATGGATGTGGCAAACGCCAGCCATGTTGACTCTATGGTGTGAGCATTTAAAATCAATGCAGGGCCGGCACGAGCATCGTAACGGAGGGTATCTGCCGGTGTATAGTTCCTCTTACCTGCGCATCCGGCCATAAAGCAGCCGCGCTGCGTTGAGCACGGATGCTGATATTTCTTGCACCTTCCCCAGCCCGGCGCTGATCTGTGTCTGGAGCGAGGGCTGCTGTGGTGCTTCCGCCAGTCCTTCCCATGGGTCAAGGTCGAAGAGTTTGCGGCCAAAATAGCGCATCACCAGTTGTAATGTCGCCAGCATCGGCGCGGCGATGATCACCCCCAGAATGCCCAGCAAATCCAGGGCCACGATGGCCGCCACCAGTACCGCTGCCGGGTGGACTTTCAGGGCGGAGGCCATGATGCGCGGCATGATGAAGTTATCCGTGATGCCGTCGATGATCCAGGCCATGCCCACCACGATCAACGCGTAGGCCCAGGGCTGCAAGCCAAACAGCTTGAAATCCTGGAAGTAGGAGACCAGCCCCAGGATGATCCACATACTGAGCGGCCCCACATATGGCACGAAGCGCGCCAGCCCGGCCAACAGGGCCAGCCCCAGGGCGTAATTTACGCCCAGCAGGCTCAAAACAATCGAATAAACCATGGCGGCCATGACCATGACGATCAACTGTCCGCGCAGGAACGCATTCCAGATGTGCGCGAGGTGCCGGGCCATATTTTCCAGGTCGGTTTTATAACCCGGCAGATTGAAGTTCAGGATGCCCCGCCACAGCCCGTCGCTTTCGACCAGTAAAAAGTAGGAAACCAGCAGCACAAAGACCGTCCAGCCCAGGAAGTTGGCCGCGTTGCTGGCCAGCGCTCCCACCAGCGTGCCCGTGCTGACCAACTGCGGTTCCAGGGCGGTCAGGATTTGCTGCCCAACGGTTGCCATTTTCATCTCGGGCAGCGGGATTTGCAGCGGCCCAAAATTAACCACCTGCCCCGAGAGGTTGGTGAGCAGGCTTGCGATGTTCTGGACGCCCTGCAGGATCAAGGCGATCAGGTTTTCCATCTGCTGGGCCAGCCCCACGCCGCCCAGGGTCAGCAGGCCAATCAGGCTCAGGGCCGCCAGGAGATACACCAGCGTTACGGAAGCAACCCAGGGCACATGCAGTTTGCGCGAGATGAAATCCGCGATCGGGTTGAAAAGATAGGCCAGCAAGATCGTAATGATCAACTGCGGCAGGATGCCCTGGAATTTAACCAACAGCCCGGCCACGGCTGCCACAAAGGTCAGGCTGACGATCAGTTTGGTGCTGCCATTCCATTGAGGGGAACCATTTGATTTTTCCATCGCAACCTCGTTAATATCCTGTTTAGCTCTTTTCTTTCATTTTATACCGCTTTCGTGGAATAGCGGCATTGATTCGACCAATGAATTTATTCCCGGGGGTAAAATG
>CAIWAX010000450.1 GCA_903910795.1 uncultured Anaerolineae bacterium | reverse complement strand
GTGGCCATTCAACTCACCTTGCGCATCTAAATCTTGCTTTTTTTGCCATTTTTTTGCACCTATGGCACTATTTGCACAAAACTTACGTTAATAAATCCGCCGGGGAAAAAATTTCTAATCCTGCCACTCCAATTCATGATCTCCGACCATGACGGTATCGCCGTCCTTGATGCCAGCTTCACGCAAGGCAGTCTCAATCCCTAAAATTTCCATCAACTTTTGGAAACGCCGCAGCGAGCCGGAATGCTCGAAATAAGTCATTTTGGCTGACCGCTCAATTCCCGCACCTGAAACGCGCCATTCGTTAGAGCCTTCCCGTGTGACCTCAAATTGTTTGCTGTCATCTTTCGGGCGATAAACTGGCAACGGCATTTCCATATCGGCCAGAACCGGCGTGCTGGACAATTTATTCACGGCTTTAAATAATAACTCACGGATATCTGTGCGCGCCATGGCTGAAACCGGCAGCAATTCATAACCGCGCTTTTTAAGTTCTGTTTTTAGCTGCGGGAAGAGCTCGGCAGCTTCAGCCTGATCCATTTTATTCAGAGCCACAATTTGTGGTTTTAGGGACAGATTGGGATCAAACAGCGAAAGTTCTCCGTTAATTTGGCTGAAATCGGCCAGCGGATCTTCGCTCAAACCATCCAGAAGGTGGATGAGGACGCGGGTACGCTGGATGTGGCGCAAAAAATCATGTCCCAGACCCGCTCCCTGGCTGGCGCCTTCGATCAGCCCAGGGATATCGGCCAGCACAACCGTGGTTTCGTCATCGATCCTGGCAACACCCAGGTTGGGCTCAAGGGTTGTAAAAGGATAGGCGGCAATTTTGGGTTTGGCGTTGGTCAGTGCTGATAGCAAAGTGGATTTGCCGGCGTTGGGCACACCAATAATGCCAATATCGGCGATTAACTTCAGCTCAAGGCGCAATTGTTTCTCTTCGCAAGGCTCACCCTTTTCGCCAGTCCGCGGCGCCTGGTTACGGGCCGTGGCAAAATGCTGGTTTCCACGCCCACCGCGGCCGCCCTTGCAGACCAGGAGACGCTGCCCAGGGTCGGTCATATCTCCCACCAGTTCGCCAGTGATCGCATCAAAAAGAACGGTTCCCGGGGGAACAGGGATAATGAGATCCTCGGCATTCTTCCCAGACATATTGTTTGGGCCGCCGCCTTTGCCATCCTGGGCAAGATACCGCATTTTATGACGATATTCTGACAGGGTATTCATGGTGGAGCGGACTTCAATAATAACATCACCACCTTTGCCGCCATCGCCGCCATCCGGGCCGCCGCGGGAGACAAATTTTTCCCGGTGGAAATGTACCATGCCATTGCCACCATTTCCGGAACGCACAAAAATTTCTGCTTGATCTATAAACATGCTTTTATCACTTCTCACTAATCTGACTGGTCTTCAGTCGTGAACAAAAAAACAAAAAAGGATTTGGATTATACCCTTATCTTTTCATTGTACCATTGCCTTGACTGAGACTTTTCAGATATGACCAAGATGTAAATAAAACCGTTAATTTTTCTCGAAATTATGCGTCACTGCGTTTAAAAAAAATAAGCCGGACGTTGAAACCCGTCCGGCTCACCATTCATTCTGGATTACTTCTTCATTCCAAACTTTTTCATCAACAAATCTTTCAAAGTCGGCTGGCCGATCTCTTGCAGTTCATATCGAACGCGCTGGAAAGGCTTGTTGATCTTGATGATGCGCGTCAGGTCAATCGGAGTGCCAATAATCACCAGATCAACGTCTGAGGCGTTGATGGTTGCTTCCAGGTCGCGGGTCTGTGCCTCACCATACCCCATGGCGGGCAAAATCGACCCCGTGCGGGGATATTTAACATAGGTGGCAGCAATGGATTTGACCGCGAACGGGCGCGGATCAACGATCTCGGCGGCTCCGAAGCGGCGCGCCGCCACATAACCCGCCCCATAGGCCATTTCGCCGTGAGTAAGGGTCGGGCCATCTTCCACCACGAGTACGCGTTTGCCCTGGATTGCGGCAGGGTCATCTACAAACAACGGCGAGGCAGCTTCAATCACAACCGCACCCGGATTCAGGCGGCGAAGGTTTTCGCGAACCTGCATTACTTTCTCTGGATCGGCGGTATCAACCTTATTGATCACAAAAGCATCCGCCATGCGTACATTCGTTTCACCGGGATAGTAGGTGCTCTCATGTCCGGCACGGTGCGGATCGGCGACTACAATCTGGTAATCCGAGACATAGAAAGAGAAGTCGTTATTGCCGCCATCCCACAGGATGATATCCGCTTCCTTTTCGGCCTGGCGTAAAATTTTCTCATAATCGACCCCGGCATACACAATCACGCCGTTATCAATATGAGGCTCATATTCCTCGCGTTCTTCGATGGTGCATTCATGCTCATCCAGATCGCCGTAATCGGCAAAGCGCTGCACTTCCTGGCGCACCAGGTTGCCATAAGGCATGGGATGCCGGATGGCAGCCACTTTGTAACCCATTTCCTGCAAGATAAGCGAAACACGCCGGGTGGTTTGTGACTTGCCGGAACCAGTTCTAACCGCGCAAACCGAGACAACCGGTTTGGTGGATTTGACCTGGGTGTATTTCGTGCCCATCAGGCGGAAATCCGCGCCGAGAGCATTTACCTGCGCGGCTTTGTGCATCACATATTCGTGCGGCAGGTCCGAGTAAGCGAAAATCACCTGCTCAACCTGGTATTTCTTGATCAGATCCGCTAAATCTGATTCAGCGTAGATCGGAATACCCGCCGGATATAGATCGCCTGCCAATTCACGCGGGTATTGGCGACCTTCAATATCGGGGATCTGCGTGGCGGTAAATGCTACAACTTCGTAATCTTTATTCCCACGGAAAAAGGTGTTGAAATTGTGGAAGTCGCGTCCAGCGGCTCCCATGATCAGGGTCTTGATGGGGGTCATGCAAATTCTCCTGTACAGAAAAGATGAAATTCAGCAAAATACCGCACTTATCCACAGCCGTTGCGCTCGTTTCTACGCGACAACCTTGAATTTCCCGCGCCTTTGAGGAAATTCTTTGCCATTTTTCAGGCAGCCTGTGGGAAGAACGTTATATACTGACTTTCGCAGCGGGCTTTGCCCGCTACGTCACATCACTTCTGGGGCTGTGATGCCCAAAAGCGCCAGAGCATTGGCGATGGTTTGTTTCGCGGCTGCCACCAGTCGCAAACGAGCGATCTTCACCGATTCGGTATCTGTTTGCAGTACCTGGACAGCGTGGTAAAAACTGTGAAAAGAGTTCGCCAGGTCATACACATACGCCGCGATGATCAAAGGACGATATTCGCCGGCAGCCTGCTGCACCAGGTTCGGGAAACGGGTGATCTGCTCGATCAACTCAACTTCATGGATGTCCAGAACATAATCGAACCTTCCAGCCGGCAGGTTGTCTTGATCTGGCATGTGGCGTTCGGCCCGGAATTTTTTCAGAATTGAATTGGCGCGAACATAGGCATTCTGGATATACGGCCCGGTATGCCCATCAAAATTAAGCGCCTCGTTGATGTCAAAGACAATATCTTTGTTGTTATCCACCGATAACATGGAGTAGGACAGCGCTCCCAACCCGATTTTACTTGCCACGCCTTCGCGCTCGGCTTCGGGCATACCCGGGTTCTTTTCGGCAATGACCGCCAGCACGCGCGTCAGCGCTTCATCGTAAACATCCTTGAAGAGCGCCACCCTGCCGCGCCGGGCAGACATGGCGCCTTCCGGCAGGCTGACAAACCCGTAAGCGAGATGGTAACATTTCTCAGCCTGCGGGAAGCCCCATAATTTCAGGATGGCAAAAGTTTGCTGCATGTGCAAAGACTGGCGCACATCCACCACATAAATAGACCGGTCAACATGGAATTGTTCAAATTTGACCTTGGCCAGGGCCAGATCCTTGGTCAAATAAAGAGTGGTTCCATCCGAACGTAAAATGACATTTGTTCGATATTTTTCTTTTGTCAGTCCAAGCTTTTCATCAATCTTCACGATCACCGCCCCACCGTTCGGGCGTTCATCCGTGGCGATATCCCTGGCGATCAACTCATCAACGATGGCCTTGGAAGGTTCGTCAACCTCACTCTCAAAAAACCAGACATCAATTTTCACATCCAGAATTCTGAGGATGTCCTTTAATTCATCCAGGCTCCACTCGCGCGTTTCCAACCAGAGCTGGCGCACCTGCGGGTCTCCGGCATCCCAACGTTTGTACAGTTCACGTCGTTCGGCATCATAAGCTTCACGGCGTTTCTTTTCATCTTCGGTCTCGCCTTCTTTGGTCTCCAGCAAGCGAGTGGCTTCCACATAAATATTCGCAAGCCATTGGCCGCGCTCATGCACACCCTGGGGTTCCTGTCCCCGGTAAAACTTGTCATAAGCCCAGATGACTGTGATGACGCCCAGGCCAATATCACCGGGATAGGAAGCGCGTACCGTCTCAAAACCGGCGAACTGAACAATCCGGGCAAGCGTCTCACCCAGCATGGTATTCCTGGCATGTCCAATATGAAAAGAATGGTGGGTATTGGGTTGAGCATATTCCACCATGACACGCTCACCTTTGGGCGCACCAGAACCAAAGCTTTTGCCTGATTCCAAAACAGTATCCACGACCCGCAAGGCATACTCGGGGGTTGAAAAATAAAAGTTTAGATAAGCCTTGACAGCCTCAATATGGCTGATATTCGATATCGCGCCAATATAATTTTTCACCATTTCGGCAATTTGAGCTGCACGCTGCGGTACCGGTAGACCTTTCCCTTTTCCAGCTTTGGCTTCATTTGCAGCCATCTGGAAGAACGAAACCGAAATACCCCATTCACCACTAAAAGGGATGGGCAGCCACTTCAGATCAGTGTCTGGGATGTCATTTTCCGCGCAAAATGCTTTAATTCTGAATTGGATATCTTGCTGTTCTTTTTCAAACATACTTCACCTTTTCAATTGGTTTGCCGGAAAGCATTATACCCTTCACAGTCACAAATTGCGCTTTTTTACTTCAGTGGAGAACCGCAATTTGTGAGCGAGAGCATTATATAACATCCCAAAAGACGAATACTTCAGCCGGTGATATTTGCCTGACGAAGAGATGACATTAAGCACATTAACAAAAAAAGACTCTGAAGGCGATTGACCTTCAGAGTCTGCGGTGGTAAAAGCAAGCTAATCGACTTTTACAAACTTTTCAGCAGGCGTGCCGCAAACCGGGCATTTATCGCCATCGAATTTGCCGATATGGGTAAAACCACAGATCGGGCAAATATATACTTCGGCGACTGGCTCGTTTGGATCCATGTGCTCGAGCGCATAGCGATAAAGCGCCTCATGAATTTTTTCCACTTGGAAAGCCCAATTGAAACTTGTCCTGGCCTTTTTCTCGCCTTCGGCTTCGGCATCCGCGATCATGGCGGGATACATGCTGGTTACTTCGTAATTTTCGCCAGCGATGGCGGCTTTCAGGTTTTCTTCCGTGGATTGAACCCCACCCATTACATTGAAGTGGCCGTGGGCATGGATGGTTTCCGCCGCTGCCACTGCGCGAAACAGTTTGGCAATTTGTGCATAGCCTTCTTGTTCAGCCTTTTTGGCAAATGCCAGGTATTTCCGGTTTGCCTGCGATTCTCCCGCAAAAGCGGCAGCAAGATTATCAGATGTCTTCGTCATGATATGCTCCTTGTGAATTAATTTATATAATCAATTAAAGCACAACCTGAGCCATTTTGCAGGCTGACAGGTCACATTTGTTCCATGACAAACATCCTGATTCTGGCAGGTAGAATCACAAAGGCGGAAGCTATAGCTTCCGCCATAAGTGAAATCAAAATTAAGAACAGGTTATTTCTTCGCGGCTGCAGCCATGGCTTTCATCAGGCGGCTCTTGCGGCGGGCTGCATTATTCTTATGAATAACGCCCTTCTCCGCTGCCTTATCAAGGCGGCTGATGGCTGCGAGCACGACGGATTGATCCGGCTTGCCTGTTTCGATGGTGGCGCGCGCATCACGGACTGCTGCACGGGCAGCGCCGCGGAAGGTGCGGTTGCGCAAACGGCGTTTTTCGTTCTGGCGATTGCGCTTGATCTGGGACTTAATGTTTGCCAAGGTGTTTCCTCCGAAAATTATTCCAATACAACGGGGTTGAATTTTACTCGAGGGCTTTTGTTTTGTCCAGCAAAATATTGGAGCAAAACCTTAAAGCCGCGAAAACAATACCTGCCACCCGTTCAGATGGCAGGTATCTTTTTCTTACTTGGTGGGTGCGACCGTCAGGGTGGGAGCTGGAGCGCCGCCTGGCGGAGTGGGTGTGAATGGAGAAGGCGGCGTTGGGGAAGCACCGGGTGTGATGGTCGGCTTGGGCGGGTTGGTCGGCGTGACAAGGTTGGCGCGCACGATGATCTTCTCACCGGCAGTGATCTTGTTGACATCTGTGATCTTATTCTCTTTGAGAATATCATCAGATGTGCTGTTGAACGCTGCTGCAATCGCCGCGATCGTATCATTAGGCTGGATGATATATGTAATTTTGGTCCCAGAAGCTAAATTGGTAGGCAGCGGTGTCCTGGTCGGTAATTTATAATCCGGGTTGGGGATCTTTATTTTCTGGCCGATGCTCATACTGCCACTTACCGGGATGTCCGGGTTCAGCGCGAACAGCTTGGTAACACCAAAATCACCCAGATTAAATTTCTGCGAGATCACGTATAAATTGTCCCCCTCTTGAACCGCGTAATCAAACGGTGCATCCGGCGTTGCCGTCAGGGTTTCGGTGGGTGTTTCAGTATCCGTGGCAGTGGGTGTAAAAGTGGACGTAGCGGTTGGCGAGGCGGTGATCGTGACTGTGGGTGTTTGTGTCACGAAAAGCGTGATTTTCGGGCCATTTCCACCCATTAACCAGACGATCACCAAAACAACGCCAATCAGCAACATGAGAACCACCAACCCCCAGATAATAAACGGGCCAGTCTGTTGGCGTTTACGATAAGAGGAAATGGTGGAGGATGGGTCCTTTGCGGGTTGGTACGCAAGAGGCTTTAGCTGCACCTTGGGTTTTTTACTTGGAGGAGTTGAAGGAGTTTCGCTTGTCATAATTTTTGCCTTTCGATTCGCATGGAAAGTACCCATAAGTTCAGTATGGGAAGGCGAGACTTCCGCCTGTCAGGTTTATTCTACCTGAAAAAATGGGAGTTGGGATGAAATTACCTCGCGGTAAGTACCAACCCGCAGGACACGTGCAGGGTCATACCTTGCTACCGCCATTATAATCCCAGGTGTGTCTTTAGGAATTGACCTGTATAACTTCTCTCGACCTGCATAATCTGTTCGGGGAAGCCTTCCGCGACCAGTTCTCCGCCGCGGTCGCCGCCTTCCGGCCCAAGATCAATAATCCAGTCAGAGACCTTGATGATATCCAGGTTGTGCTCGATGATCAATACAGAATTACCAGCATCCACCAGGCGCTGAAGAACTTCTATCAGCTTGTGAACATCCGCGGCATGCAGCCCAACCGATGGTTCATCCAATACATACAGGGTACGGCCGGTGGCCCGGCGGGATAACTCCTTGGCAAGTTTCACGCGCTGCGCTTCGCCGCCCGATAAGGTTGTTCCCGCCTGCCCAATCTTGACATAACCCAGACCCACTTCCTGCAGTAAGCCAAGTTTATTGATCATATTCGGAAAGGCCGAGAATATCTCAACGCCTTCCTCAACGGTCGTATCCAGGACATCCGCGATTGATTTACCTTTGAAATGCACCTGCAGGGTTTCGCGGTTGAAACGCGTCCCATGGCAAACATCACAGGGCACATATATATCTGGCAGGAATTGCATCTCAATTCGCAGCATGCCCTGACCCTGGCAGGCCTCGCAGCGTCCGCCATGCACATTGAACGAAAAGCGCCCGGGTTTGTAACCGCGGATTTTGCTCTCGGACAGCTCGGCAAACAGTTTTCGGATTTCATCAAATAATCCGGTATAGGTTCCTGGATTGGAACGCGGTGTGCGGCCAATTGGAGATTGATCAATATCGATAATCTTATCCAAATGTTCAATGCCTTCAATGCGTTGGTGTTCGCCCGGCGTGGTTCGCGCGCCATTCAGCTTGGCCGCCAGCGAGTTGTACAAGATGTCGGTCATCAAGGTGGATTTCCCTGATCCAGAAACACCTGTGATGCACACCAGTTTGCCAAGCGGAATTTTTACAGTAATATCCTTGAGATTGTTCTCACTTGCTCCAACAATAGTCAGGAACTTACCATTCCCCGTGCGGCGCTCAGCAGGCACAGGGACTTTCAGGCGGCCAGAGAGGTAAGCGCCGGTTAAGGATTTTGGATGAGCAAGGATTTGTTCTGGAGTGCCTTCCGCGATGATTTGACCGCCATGCGCGCCAGCCGCCGGCCCTAAATCGATGACCCAATCCGCTGTGCGGATGGTTTCATCATCATGCTCAACCACCAGAACGGTATTGCCCAGGTCGCGCAACCCCTTCAGGGTTGTCAGCAGGCGGTCGTTGTCGCGCGGATGCAATCCGATGGACGGTTCATCCAAAACGTAAAGAACGCCGACCAGACGGGAACCAACCTGGGTTGCCAGGCGGATACGCTGCGCTTCGCCGCCTGAAAGCGAGGCCGCGGAACGGTGAAGAGTCAGGTAATCAAGCCCCACGTTTACCAAAAATCCGAGGCGCGAAACGATTTCTTTCAAGATTCGTTCGGAAATGGCGATCTGGCGCGGATTTAAGGGGGTTTCGCTGCCCGCTAATTTCTGTGCCCACTCCAGAGAACGGATGACAGGCCATTCAGTAATATTGAGAATATTGGCATCCGCCACAGTGACAGCCAGAGCCTCCGGGCGCAAACGTTTTCCGCCGCAGGTTGGGCAGGGACGATTGGACATAAACTCGGAAATCTTGGTTCGAATGTAGTCTGAGTTCGTTTCGCGGTAACGCCGTTCCAAATTACCAATCAATCCTTCAAAAGCCGCATCAAAGGTGGCAGATCTCCCATCCCGATTTTGATAATGGACGTGCACTTTTTGGCCCTGTGTACCCCTCAGAATTAGATCCTGCTGTTCCTGAGTTAAATTTTTAAGGGGCTTATCCATGTCGATATGATAATGATGCGACACGGCTTCCAACATCTGCCAATAATACCCAGGGTTGCCATCCTCACGCACATTGTTCCACTCCATCGCAATCAAAGCGCCGTCATTCAGGGATTTTTCCCGGTCAACAACCAGTTCTGGATCTATTTCCAGTTTAGAACCCAGCCCCTGGCAATCCGGGCAGGCGCCATGCGGGGTATTAAAAGAAAAAGTGCGCGGCTCAATCTCGGGCAGGGAAATGCCATGTTCGGGACAAGAAAGATTCTCAGAAAAAAACATGTCCCCCGGCGCAGGCTGAGCTTCATCAATTGCGCCAGTTTCCGATTTGTTCGCACTGCGATTTTCCAATATCTGAACAGTCAGGTAGCCTTCGCCAAATTTCAACGAAGTTTCAACGGAATCGGTCAGCCGGGTACGCGCGGCTTTTTCATCTTCTTCATTTGTCAGGCGGTTAATTACCAGGCGGTCAACCACCGCATCAATATTATGGATTTTATATCGATCCAGGGTTATTTCATCATCCAGGCTGTAAGCCACTCCATCCACACGCACACGCGTAAAACCGGCCTTGCGGATTTCCTCAAAAACGGTTTGATAAGTACCTTTGCGGCCGCGCACAACCGGGGCCAGTACCATGATGCGGGTACCTTCCGGCAAATTTTCAATGATATCCACAATCTCCTGCGCCGATTGCTTAACCACTTCCTTGCCGCAAATGGGACAGTGAGGGATACCAATCCGCGCATATAAGAGGCGCAAAAAATCATAAATCTCGGTGACAGTACCCACAGTTGAACGCGGGTTATGAGAGGTGGATTTCTGGTCAATCGAAACGGCTGGCGATAGCCCTTCGATGTAATCCACATCCGGCTTATCCATCTGGCCGATAAACTGGCGCGCATAAGCCGAAAGCGATTCTACATAGCGGCGCTGCCCTTCAGCAAATATGGTGTCAAAAGCCAGAGACGATTTCCCGGAACCGGACAAACCTGTAATCACAACAAATTTATCGCGTGGGATTTCAACAGTAATATTTTTCAAGTTATGCTGGCGTGCGCCAACTACACGAATAACGTTCTGGGTCATAAGTTTTTTCTTTGGTTGAATTGAGAATGATCGACTTTTTGGCGGCCCAAGTAGAATGTTCTGCGCCCAGATGCGCCTGATCAGCGCAATCGAAAAGCCTGTTACCGGCTAAAAGAAACCGGATCGGTTGTATAGGGGAAATTTCCCATTAATTATAGCACATTTGTTTTATTTATTACGGAGCGTAGCGCGGCGCAGGGTTTAAATCTATGTGTCCTGCAGGTGGGTTAATCGAGAGTTGATTATACCAGTCAGATAATATAAAAATGGTCTGATAGGTCAAAAAACAGCATGATATACTCCCCACCATGAAACTTTTAACCACCGGCAGGGTTTTCATATTCATAATCTGCCGATTATCTTTGCTTTGAGGCAGACATGGAACTTAGCGATGAAGAAATTCTCAATCGCGCTTCACAAGGCGACCTGGATGCGTTTGGTTTACTTTACGAACGTTACATAGATCGAATCTACAATTATGTTTATTATCGCACTGGTAACGTCAGTGATGCCGAGGATTTGACTGCGCGCGTATTCCAACGGGCGATGAACCATATTTCCAGTTATACCGATCGCGGCGTGCCATTTTCTGCATGGCTGTACAGGATCGCCCATAACCTGGTAGCCAACTGGCACAGAGATCGCAGCCGTAAACAAGAAATACCTCTTTCGGATGCGCCACTGATTGCAAAAGGTGATGCACCGGAATCAAGCCTGGTTCACAACCAACAGCAGGAAGCCTTACTCAGCCTGATTCGCGGCCTGCCTGCCGAACGCCAGACACTTTTGATCCTGAAATTTGTGGAACACCTTTCCAATGCTGAGATCGGCGAGATCATGGGTCGAAGTGAAGGCGCAGTAAAAAGTTTATACCATCGCACCCTGCTGGCTCTGCGGGAAGAAATTGGCGATGCGAATGAGTACAGCGATTAGCAGCTTCCACAAAGCTGATGGGCCGTTGTGTGAATCAGGATGATCGGTCAATGAATGGCATTGGTAAGTCTGTTTTTTAAGATTTAAAAAATTCGATCTTACGTTCCCAATTCAACCAGGGTTCAAGGAGAATCAGATGCTTCGAATCGTGACAGATGGGGCGGCAGATGTACCGGCCGAATGGCAAAAAGAGTATTCCATCGACATCTGTCCTATCAATATTCAATTTGGCGATAGAACCTATATCCAATGGGTTGAACTGGATAATGAAGGCTTCTATAAGCTGGTGGATGAAAGTAAAAAAATCCCCAAGACATCCCAACCCAGCCCCCATCAGTTTATTGAATTTTATAAAAAAGTTGCCCAGCCTGGCGACACGATCTTATCGATCCATGTGACCAGCAAACTATCCGGAACGTATGCCTCAGCAGTATCAGCCAGTCAGGATCTGGCTGGCGCATATAACATCATCCCATACGACTCGGCCACTGGCTCCATGGCGATTGGTTTTATGTGCCGGGCAGCCCGGCTGGATGAAAGAGCCGGGAAAAACATGGATGCCATCCTCCAGCATCTCGAAAGCATGCGCCAAACCGGAAGGATCGTGCTGGCTCTCGATACGCTGGATTACGCCCGGATGAGCGGACGGGTTGGAACCATGCAGGCCGCCATGGCCTCGGTGCTCAATGTCAAACCCATCGCAAAACTGCATGATGGTCTGCTGGATATGACCGAAAAAGTCCGGACGCGCAAAGCTTCGCTCGACCGCCTGGTAAACATGATCAAAGAAGAAACGGGGAGCGGGCCTTTGATGGTTGCCATTTTACACGCCCGCGATCCCAGGGCCGGCCAGGAATTATTGGAACAGGCCCGCGCGAAATTAAATATCAAAGAGATTTTGCTGACTGATTTATCCCTGTCTCTCGCGGCCAATTTCGGCCCCGGCACTGTGGGAATCGTTGCATTCCCCGCGGAGTAAATGTATGAGAAATGATTTCAACCTGTTTGAAGCACGCCTTGAATCTGTCCTTCACCCTGTCCACCCTTCCAGCAAGTATGTGCAGACCTTGCGCCAACGCATCAACTTCAAAGCGCCCGTTGAAGTGGCTCAGCGCTTGGCCAGCCCGCCATCCATGCTAATGATCCTGGGAGGCGTTCTTTCGGTAAGCCTGCTGTTGATCACAGTTGCCAGGGCAATTTTTTACCTGGTAAACCGGTCGAAAATATAACAATAAAAAAAGTGACCGGTAGCGGTCACTTTTTTTATATTCACTCGATCCCCGCGCCAGCCGAGGCGCGGCAAATATAAATTTCAGGGTGAAGGCCGCAATCGGCTTCATAACCGGTTGAAAGAGCGCTCGCAAACGTTTCAGCCTGTTCCCGGGCGACCAGGTTGACAGTACAGCCTCCAAACCCGGCCCCGGTCAGCCGCGCGCCATAACAACCGGGCAGACTCTGAGCCACGCGCGCCATCACATCCAGTTCGGGGCAAGATACTTCATATAGGTCGCGCAAACTGGCGTGACACTCATTCATCAATTGTCCAAAACGAACAAAATTACCGCTCTCCAGCAGCGGCACAGCCTGCCTTGAACGCTCGATCTCTTCCACAACATGCCTGGCGCGTTTCTCAACTTCCGTGGGAAGTTTATTTGCCAGACGATTGAACTCCTGGCTGCTCACATCGCGCAAAGCCGTGATGGTGGGCAAATCCTCCTTCAACAGCCTGACGGCAGCTTGACAGGCATCATGACGTTTATTGTATTCACCCGAGGTAAGTTTGCGCCGAATAGTGGTATCCGCCACAACAATCGACAGATCCGGGGACAGAGGAACCGTTTGCCACTGCAAGGTACGGCAATCCAGGTATAACAAGCGATCCGGCTGACCGCAGGCCGAAGCAAACTGATCCATGACGCCACAATTTACCCCAACATAATTAACTTCGGCCCGCTGCCCGAGCAGCGCCAGTTCCATGGGCGTTTGATTCCAACCGGCAAGCTGTTGCCAGGCCACCCCAAAAGCCATCTCAACCGAAGCTGAAGAACTGAGACCAGAACCGCGCGGCACATTTGAGCTAAAAACGGCCCGCAGCGCAGGCGCTTGCAGGCCAACCTGGGAAAAGGCCCACAACATGCCGGCCGGATAATTGGCCCATTCTGGCATGGGGGTACCGTCAATTTGCGTTTTGTCAGCAATATTGGGCGGAGCGAATTGGACACTTTCGCCAAAATCCGCGGCTACCAGGGTGGACACGTCACTTTCCGAGCCAGAAAAAGCAACGTAAGTTGCCCGGTCAATGGCAGCCGGAAGAACAAACCCATCGTTGTAATCCACATGCTCCCCAAGTAAATTAACGCGCCCCGGGGCGCGGGCGATGAAGGCGGGTGGAAGACCAAATTTTTCCTGAAAGGTTTTTCGTACCAATTCTTTTGGGTGCATGGCTGGCTCTTTCTCTACTGAACTTACATTTGCCCTGCGGTTTGCTCCCGGCTCTGCTAGGGCACGCGATTTGCTTGGCAAATCGCACCGGAACGCAAGTGCAGGTGTCGGGACAATGTTAGCAAATCGTGTTTACTTTGACAATGTCACAGTAAACACTTGTTCTAATTATCATCGTCATTTACCAAAACTGTCATTGCGACGGAGGGTGATTTCCCCGACTGACACTTGCGCCTGCGCGCAGTGCAGGTGAGCAATCGCCCTCGCTGAATTGGAGATTGCCACGCCGCCTAAGAACAAGATCGGCAGCTCGCAATGACAACTATGCGAAAATGTGACATTGTCAAAGTACTCTCCATACTAGACCTCTTGCGAAAGTGATTATGTCTGGGCGAAAACGTACTGTAGTAGCGACTGACGGGCCCTGCGGGTCAGTCGCTTTTGACCTCTTTTGCAGCGCACC
>CAIWAX010000449.1 GCA_903910795.1 uncultured Anaerolineae bacterium | reverse complement strand
TCGAGCATACCTGAAATCGATCTGAGCGGCAGCCGCTGGAATGGGATACAATTCAGAACATCCCTCTCCCTGGCGCCTGGAAACAATCATGCTGATCACCCTCCTCATCTGGCTTTACATGCTCGCTCTATGCTGGGTGTACGGCCAGTTCTTTTTAAACCTGATTTGCAAACTGACCGGTACTGCCGAAAAGCCCGAAGGCGGATGGCTGGCGGTTGTGGCGGGTCTCGTTCTGTTGACCACTATCAGCTCCTATACCTCGCTCTTCTCCCCGATTGGGCTGTGGATCAATCTTATCCTGCTGGCAGGCGCCTTGATTTTGTTGCTGACCCACCAGGTGCGCCTGCCGCGCAGCGACAGGCGCACCACATTCCGGGATCTATCGCTGGCGGTGCTCGCGCTGGCGGTTTTGATCGTGCTTGAAAACGCCACCCATCGCCCGGACAACCCCGATACAGTCATCTATCACGCCCAGGCCATCCGCTGGATCGAAACCTACCCGGCGGTACCCGGGCTGGGCAACCTGCACGGCCGGCTGGCATTTAATTCAGCCTGGTTCCTGAGCAATGCCCTGTTCAGTTTCGCCTTTCTGGGCGGTCAATCCTTCCATCTGACTGGCAGCCTGCTGTTCCTGGTTTTTCTGCTCTACTGCTGGCCGGGTTTTCAGACCGTGCTGCATGGAGAGTTCTCCCTTTCGGCACTGCTCAAAACTGCCCTCATTCCCCTGTCTTTTACCCTGCTGGGCGCTGAAATCTCATCGCCCGGCACTGACCTGCCAGCCAGCCTTTTGATCTGGCTGGTTATGATCTTATGGGTCGAAGATTCGGAAAAACCGCGGCCTTCTCTGCCCTTTTTAATGGTCATATTTTCTGTTTTCGCGGTCACCGTCAAACTCTCAGCCCTGCCCATTTTGCTGCTTGTATTGATCCTTTTTATCCGAGCCTGGGTCAGGGGCGAAAGAAAAAACCTGACGCTGCTGGCTACCAGTTCGGCCGGTATCATGCTGCCGTTCCTGATGCGCAACGTCATCCTGTCGGGTTACCTCATCTACCCATACCCGGCCATCGATATTTTTACCTTTGATTGGAAAGTGCCCGCTGCACGCGCCCTGCAGGAACGCCAGGCCATCCTGGCCTGGGGCCGGCTGCCACGCATGAACGCCGCGGATGTGCTCTCAATGCCGTTCACAAAATGGTTTCCACTCTGGCTGGAAAAACAAACGCTCAACCGCAGAATCATGCTATTCGTGAGTTTATTATCGCCGGCGGGTGCGCTGCCGCTGGCCTGGTTCAAACGAACTTCACGCACGGCGCTGCTGGGCTGGCTGGTCATGTACCTGGGCGTGTGGTTCTGGCTGCTCAGCGCACCGGATTTCCGCTTTGGCGTGGGATTCGTGATCCCCGCCTGCCTGCTGGGAACGCTGCCCTGGCTGTTGGAAGCGCTCTCGCGTAGCGCAAAATGGGCCAGGCTTTTCTCAATCGCCGCGCTGATCCTGACCGGGGTTTTCTTGGGCCTGACCCTGGTCAATTCGGTCGAACTTCGCAGCCTGCCCGCCCGGCTGCTGCTCCCAGCGGATTACCAGCGCATCCCAACCCAGGGCTGCGATCTCGCCAATGGCAGCGTATTCTGCGCCAAAGCCCTGGATGCCTGTTCATACCAGGATTTTCCCTGCATCCCTGCGCCGCGCCCGTGGGTGCAAATGCGCAGCCTTGATCTGCAGACTGGATTTCGTTCACTTCCGTGAACGCTAACATATATTACCCGTTTCCTTTTGGTATTGTCAACTACGCCATTCAACTGTATAATCGAACCTAATCTATTTTAATCGGAGCAGTTAAGTCATGATTGATGAACAGGAAGCCCCAAAGGGGCAAGCGGGCCGAGACGAACAGTCACAGAATGAGAACCATGAAACTATGGAAAGCCTCATGCGGTCTGAGGATGCCGGGTTGGAATTCCCTATTCAGGGAGAAATTCGTCAGGGCGTCATCGCCAGTATTTCGTCTTCCCAAATTTTGGTCAGTGTCGGATCCAAATCTGAAGGTGTGATCATGGGACGGGAACTTGAACAAATCCCCGTGTCTGAGCGTGAAGCGCTCACCGTTGGGCAGGAAATTCCTGTTTATGTGATCAATCCCGAAGACCAGAACGGGAACGTCATTCTCTCTTATACCCGCGCCCGCGAAGCTATGGGCTGGGAATTGGTTGAGAAGATGCAGGAAGGCAACGAATCCTTTGAGGGCAAAATTGACGGCTACAACAAGGGCGGCCTGATTGTGCTGGTGCACGGTTTGCGCGGCTTCATTCCTGCCTCGCAAATCAGCATGGCCCGCCGTAGCTCCGTCCAGGGAGATACCCCGGATCGTTGGGCTAAGATGATCGGTGAGACCATCGGAGTGCGCATCATTGAAGTCGACCGCGCCCGCCGCCGTTTGATCCTCTCCGAACGCGCCGCCAATCCTGAAAGCCGCCAATCCCTGAAAGAACGCGTCATCGAGGGCTTGGAAGAAGGCCAGGTTTACACCGGCCGTGTGACTTCTGTTGCCGATTTTGGCGCATTTGTCAATGTAAATGGCGCAGACGGTCTGGTTCACCTTTCCGAACTCTCCTGGGATCGCGTTCAGCACCCCAGCGAAGTTCTCGAAGTCGGACAGGAAGTTAAAGTCAAAGTTATCAGCGTTGACAAAGATAAGAAACGTATCGGTCTTTCCATCCGCGCCCTGAAGGGCGATCCGTGGACTGAGAAAGTCGCCAAATTCAAGGTTGGGCAACTTGTGGAAGGTACCATCACCCGCCTGACCAAATTCGGCGCTTTTGCCCGGTTGGAAGGTGATGTTGAAGGTTTGATCCACATCTCCGAGCTGAGCGAAAACCGTATTAACCATCCCAAAGAATCCGTCAAGGAAGGCGATGTCCTCACCCTGCGGGTTATCCGCATTGATGAAGATCAGCGCCGGATTGGCCTGAGCTTGCGCAAAGTTGACTCAGGGGCCTACGCAGACATGGATATGAAAGCCCTGGCAGCGGAACTCACCCCGGATAAAGAAGAACAAGAATAAAAAAAGAGCATCAGAGAGCGCACCTGCCGGTGCGCTCTCTTTGTTTCCACTAATCAACGGGCTGTACCATATCAGTATACAACGAGGACAAATTAAGAAATATGACACATCTAATGGTTGATGCACACGAAGATCTAGCGTACAACATGCTCGCTTTCGGGCGGGATTATACAATGCCGGTAGCCGAAACCCGCCGGAAGGAAATCGGCAGCAAGGCTGTTGAGCATAACGGTGATACCACCCTGAGTTATGACGAATACCAGCGCGGTCGGGTGGCTTTCATTTTTGCAACCCTTTTTGCAGCGCCCAAACGGGGAAAGGCGCCAAGCTGGGAAAACTTCCTTTACTCCAACCCGGATGAAGCCTACAAGCTTTACAGCCAACAGATTGATGTCTATGAGAGGCTGTTTGACCAGCATCCCGACAAATTCACCCCCATCCACACGCTCAACCAGTTTGAAACCAACCTGAAACGTTGGCAGCAGTCAGACTCTTCCGCCCCGGCCGGTCTCATCACCTTGATGGAAGGTGCGGATTGTGTGCGTTCCATCAAAGAGCTGGAAGAGTGGTGGCAGCGCGGTGTGCGCTTGATCGGCCTGGCCTGGAAATCCACCCGCTTTTGCGGCGGCACCGGCGAACCCGGGCCTTTGACCGATGAAGGCCGCGAAATGTTGCGTGCCATGGCGCCGATTGGCTTTACGCTGGACCTCAGTCACATGGATTGGGAATCAGCACTCCAATCCCTGGATCTGTATGAAGGCGCCATCGTGGCTTCACATGCCAACGCGCTCAAACAGGTTAGAAATGGACGCAAAAATCGTTTTCTGACTGATGAGATCATCCAGGGTATCATCCAGCGCAACGGCGTGATTGGCGTCATCCCTTTCAACTCCTTCCTCGACGAAGACTGGAAACTTCCAGACCCGCGATCGGCGGTGCCTCTCAGCATGGTTGCCGACCAGATTGACTACATTTGCCAGAAAGCCGGAAACGCCCGACACGCGGGCTTTGGCACCGATTTTGATGGCGGCTTTGGTCTGCAGCACATCCCCGAAGGGCTGGACACCATCGCCGATCTGCAGAAGCTGGATGGCATTTTGAACGCGCGCGGCTATTCCCAATCTGACATTGATCTAATCTTTGGCGGAAACTGGCTGGAGATCTTGCGCAAAACCCTGCCCGCATGAACACGGAATTTCCTCCGGTGGAAACACCTTCACCTTCAACAAATGTTTCTTTTGAACGAGTCCGCATTGGGCTTATACTAAGTTTCCTCGGGTTTCTAGTGCTGATTCTGGGCGCCAAGCCTGAATGGTTTGGTCTGGATCGCAACCCGAGCGTAGTGGGATTCGCCCAGATCACCGTGATTTTAATTGGCCTGGCGCTGCTGTGTGTCGGCGGGTATATCGGTCTGGCTGCCTTATGGGGCAATGAAGAAAAATCCATTGTAGCCGACATTGGCAGCCGGTTGGTCAGTACTGGTTATGTAATCGCCCTATTCTCTGGTATGGCGGATGTCTTTGGCATGAATATCCAACAGACCGATAAGAAACCCTTTTTCGGCCCCTGGCAGGAAGCTGGAATGCAGATTGGCATGTTGATCATCATCGCTGGCATCCTGATGATCATTCCCTACAAACATCTGACCCGGGATAAATAACAGCAACCTGTTTGCCGGCTAATCCACCACCAATCGATAACCTACACCTGGTTCTGTGATGATATGCGCGGGGCGGGAGGGGTTTTTTTCGATTTTATGTCGCAGGTTGCTGATATTCACCTGCAAAATGTGAATTTCATTTTCATAGGTATCGCCCCACGCCAGGCTGAGTAGTTGGCGGTGAGTAAGTACCTTGCCCGCGTGCTTGATCAGCGTCTTTAGCAAATCATATTCCGTGGGAGTCAGGGTGATTGGCTGCTTTGCGACTGTTATAGTACGTAAAGTAAAATCCACGACCAAATCCCCGCTTATAAAAACAGGTTCACTTTCATCTTTTGTGACCCTGCGTAAAACGGTGCGAATACGCGCCAAAAGTTCGCCAATACCAAATGGTTTTGTCAGGTAATCATCTGCCCCAGCGTTCAGGGCCGTAATCTTGTCATTCTCTTGCTCACGCACTGAAACGACGATAATCGGAACTTGCGTCCATTCACGCAAGCGGCGCGTCACCTCAACACCATCCAGATCGGGCAGCCCCAAGTCAAGGATGATGAGATCGGGACGCTGGACTGCCGCCGTGTGAATGGCCTCCAGCCCATTGGCTGCCTCAATAATCATAAATTGCCCATCCAGCGAATCGCTTAAAAATCGCCGAATTGGGCGTTCATCGTCCACAACCAGGATACGCGGAAGAGTTTCGGCCATGTCAACTCTGTAAAAGTAAGGCGATTGTGATGGCTGTCCCGCCGCCAAGACGGTTCCTCGCCCAAATACGTCCTCCGTGCGCTTCAATGATCCCTTTACAAATTGCCAGACCCAGCCCGGTTCCGCTCACCTGATTTGGCCTCTCAACTCGGTAAAATTTGTCGAACACACGCTCCAGGTCTTCTTCAGGGATCCCTATGCCGCGGTCAAGAAGACTGATCTGAATTTCATTGGCAATCACTTCCGCTTTAATTTCCAGCGGCGAGCCTTCGGGGGAATATTTTACGGCATTATCGATCATGTTATTGAGTACATGCACGATCAGAACAAAATCCAGATTAGCTGAGGGAAACTCGTCCGGGATATCCACATGTACATCACGCCCCGTCAGGCGGGCATCACACTGACCAAGGGCTGTTCCGATCACATCCTGCACATCTGAAGGCTTGGGTCTGATATTCAGCACGCCCGCTTCCAGGCGGGTCATATCCAGCAGGTTGCTTACCAGGCGGTTCAGCCTGTCCGCCTCACTACGTGCCGTAAGGATTAAACTGCGCTTCTTATCAGGTGCCAGGGTCTTCTCTTGTTCATCCAGAGATGTCAACGCCCCGGTGATGGTGACCAGCGGGGTGCGTAGATCGTGCGAGATGGAGTTAATCAAAGCGTTTTGCAATTTTTCAGCAGATTGCAGTAATTTGATCTGGCGTGATTGTTCGGCAAGAGAAACACGCTCAACGGCCTGCGCTAACTGACTGGCGAATGCTTCCAAGAGACGTCGTTGTTCTGGTGATAACTGCTGGCCGGTTTGAATCGGTTTAATGCTCAACACGCCCACCGTTTGGCGGGATGTTTTTAATGGCAGGTACAGTGCCTCTGAGGCAGGCAGCGTGTTGGTGCCATATCCCGCAGAATCCGCATGCCGGTAGGACCAGAGAGCCAGGCTCATTTCATTTTCGCGGGACTCGGGTAATGGGGAATTATTGGCATCTTCGTACAGAACAAGAGAATCGCCTTTGGGTAGAAATACAATCACATCCTGCCCGAATTCCGGAGTAATATGCGTTCGGATCGCCTTAATGACAGATTCCAACCCATCAGCGGCTGCAAAGTCACGGCTGAGGGCATAGAGCGCGGCCGTGTCTGATTCGCGGCGCTGGGCGGCTTCAGCCTGGTCACGCGCCCGCGCTGCCAGGGCACTGGTGACAAGCCCAACCGCCAACATGACAAAAAATGTCAGGAAATACTCGGTATCAGAAACTGCGAATGTGTAATATGGCGGTACAAAAAAGAAATCGAAAGCCAGCATACCCAGAAAAGAAGCCAACATGGATGGCCCGCGGCCCAAAAAGACCGCCGTAATCACTACTGGCAGAAGATAAAGCATCGCGAGATTGATGGGGGATAGATAATGGCGAACCGCATGCCCCAAAATGGTGAGAGCGATCACCAACAGCAGGCTCCAAAAATAACGGATCGGTGAGCTGTGCCGCTGGAATGGGTTCTCTTCCGGCGGTATACTCGCAGGCTCAGAACTGGTGATCACATATACGTCAATATCCCCGCTCCGGTAAATGAGTTCGTCCACCATCGATCCGCGCACCAAATCAAGCCAGCGCGGGCGGACAGGTTTTCCCGCTACAATCTTGGTTACATTGTGCTTGCGGGCATACTCCATGATGGTCTGCGCAATGGCCCTTGGTGAATTCTCCGTGGGAATGATCCGGACGCGCGCACCCAATTCGCCCGCCAGATGCAAAGTTCGGGAAATCTGATCGCGTTTTTCCTGAGGGAGATTGCCATGCGTAGGTGTTTCCACATATAAGGCGAACCATTCAGCGTTCAGCTCATCAGCCAGGCGACGAGTGGAACGCACAAGCCGTTCACCCAGCCCACTTGGACTGACACACACCAGGATACGTTCCCCGGCCGCCCAAACCCGGTTGATGGCGCGCGAGCGCATATAGGTGCGCATCTGGTTATCTACACGTTCAGCCGCGCGGCGCATGGTCATTTCGCGCAGGGCTGTCAGATTTCCCTTACGGAAGAATTTCTCTATAGCCCGAGTAGCCTGCTCAGGCACATATACTTTGCCTTCCATCAGCCTGGTCAGAAGTTCATCGGGAGGCAGGTCAATTAATTCAAGTTCACTGGCTTCATCAATGACTTTATCGGGGATGGTTTCGCGCACCTGTACGCCTGTGATTTGGGCGACAACATCATTGAGACTCTCAAGATGCTGGATGTTCAGCGTGGTATAGACGTCAATGCCTGCCTCAAGAAGTTCAAGCACATCCTGATAGCGTTTGGGATGGCGGGAACCGGGCGCGTTGGAATGAGCAAGCTCATCCACAAGCGCAAGTTTTGGCTTGCGAGCCAGTATCCCATCCGCATCCATTTCCGGGATGCTTACACCATGATATTCGATTAGTTTGCGCGGCAAAGTCTCGAGATCAGCAACCATTGCTTCGGTCTCAGCGCGTTTGTGGGTTTCGACAAAACCGATGACCACATCCATGCCCTCTTCCCGCCGCTGGTGGGCAGCCTCAAGCATGGCATAGGTTTTACCCACCCCGGCGGCATAGCCGAGGAATATTTTCAATTTTCCTAGTTTGGCAGCTTTTTCCTCGGTTTGAACTTGAGCGAGGAGTTGATCGGGGTCAGGACGCGAATCAGTGTTCACAATTTTATTGTAGCCCATCCAACGCAAGATTCAACAGCAAAACGTTTACCCGGGGTTCGCCCAGGATGAAAAACTGGCGCGGTTCTGTATATTTATCGACAAGCGCTCTAACGGCGGCTTCGTGCAATCCGCGCGCTCGAGCAACTCTGGCAACCTGATAAAGAGCCGCCTCAACAGAAATATGCGGATCAAGCCCGGAGGCCGAAGCAGTTACAAGATCAACCGGGATTGGATCCATGTTTTTCGGTTCGTCAGCTTGTAGCGTCTTGATACGGGCTTTGACTGCATCCACCAGCGCCGGGTTGTTTGGCCCCAAATTGGACCCAGAGGATGCGGTGGCATTATATCCGGCCGCTGATGGCCGTCCCCAAAAGTAGCGTGAATCATCAAAAGGTTGCGCGATCAATTCACTACCAACCGTTCGCCCATTATTTTGAATCATTGATCCATTCGCTTGAAAAGGAAACGCCGCCTGGGCAGCCATGGTTATGATCAGCGGATATAACAAACCTGTCAATATGGTAAAGAAAAAAAAGGTGGCGATTGCCGGCCTGATTTGTGATTTCATTTTTTCTCCAAGGTATCTCTATTCGTAAAGTTGAGTACGTTCAAACGCTTTGCCAATCTGGGCAGCAAAATTTTTTAGCAGGCGGCTGTCTTTATCGGGCAATTTAACATCAAAGTCAGCCCAGATTTGTATTTCGCCTATTAGCCCCCATACATTTAATATTGGAAGCTGCCGGTCTGGTTTTCTTACCTCAACAATTTCTTGAGGTTCATAAATGACAATATCCGGGGCGTCTTTTTTGGGGTGATAAATCACCTTTACCTGGGAAGCCAGCAAAAACAATCGGAAAAAGCGGGCACAGGTACGCGCCACGGCATCTTGAGAGCGCAACCCGGTCAGCGCATCGCTCAAATCGTACATCAACACTGCATCCTGAGCGGTGCGCAGGCTTGCCTCGATATGCCCAATTACCACAATCGCGACTGCCAGGAAGATGGCGAGCACCAGCCATCCTTCCAACCTATCAACCGCCAGAGTATAGAAAGGTGGAATAAAGAAGAAATCGAACATCAAGGCAGCGGTCAGTGCCGCGCTGGTACCCGAAAACTGTCCCCAACGATTGGCGCACCAGGCAATTGGGATCAGATATAGCAAAGCAATCACAGCCTCGCCAAGCGTTTCCCGCCCTATCACCAGCATAAGCAGTGTGACAGCAGATACCCACAACACCGCACGAAAAGCATCTGAAAATAATTTTCTGGAAAAGCGAGTTTTATCCATGTCATATTTCCTTTTGAAATTAAGCCAGTTTCAATAGAACCAGCAGCATGTCTATCAATTTGATTCCAATGAACGGCGTAATAAGCCCACCCAATCCGTAGATTAGTAAGTTATCGCGCAGCAAACGTTCGGCCGGTACTGGGCGATACGGAACCCCGCGCAAAGCAAGCGGGATAAGCGCAATAATGATCAGGGCGTTAAAGATCACCGCTGAAAGAATGGCGCTGGCTGGCGTCGCAAGGTGCATGAAATTGAGCGCGCCAAGCGCCGGGTAGGTACTGGCAAAAGCAGCCGGGATGATGGCGAAATATTTACTGACATCATTAGCAATACTGAAAGTCGTCAACGCTCCGCGGGTCATTAACAACTGCTTGCCAATTTCCACAATTTCAATCAACTTGGTGGGATTGCTATCCAGGTCGATCATATTGGCCGCTTCACGGGCAGGCTGCGTGCCGGTATTCATAGCCACAGCTACATCCGCCTGCGCCAACGCAGGGGCATCATTCGTGCCGTCACCGGTCATGGCAACCAGTCTTCCACCAGCCTGGTATTCCCGAATCATCTTAAGTTTTGCTTCAGGGGTGGCCTGCGCCAGGAAGTCATCCACCCCGGCTTCGGCGGCTATGGCGGCGGCAGTCAGCGCGTTATCACCAGTGATCATCACAGTCTTAATACCGATTTTGCGCAGTTGAGCAAAACGCTCTTTAATACCACCCTTTACAATGTCCTTGAGATGCACTACCCCTATCGCACGATTATCGAGCGAAACCACAAGAGGTGTACCACCAGAGCGGGCAATCGTATCAACGATCGGACGCAGATCAGGCGGAAGCGGATTGCCGCTGTCAGTTACAAGCTTCATCATGGTATCAGGCGCGCCTTTTCGTATGGCGATACCTTTGACATCTACACCGCTCATACGGGTTTGGGCGCTGAATGGAATGAAATTCATGGATGTGGATTCGTCACTGCCTATACTGCGTCCGCGCAGCCCAAAGTTTTCCTTGGCAAGCACCACAATCGAACGCCCCTCTGGCGTTTCATCCGCCAGACTGGCGAGCTGGGCTGCTTCCGCCAGTTCCTGAGCGGTAACACCGCCAACCGGGATCAGATCCACAGCCTGGCGGTTGCCAAGTGTAATGGTACCGGTCTTGTCGAGCAGCAATACATCCACATCTCCGGCGGCTTCAACAGCCCGGCCTGACATGGCGATCACATTGCGCTGAATCAACCTGTCCATCCCCGCAATGCCGATTGCTGAAAGCAGTCCACCAATTGTGGTGGGGATCAGACACACAAGCAGGGCAACCAGAACGGTCAGCGTGACAGGCGAACCCTGTCCTGCAACTATCACGCTGTATTGAGAAAATGGCAGCAAAGTGACAGTCACAACCAGAAAAATAATTGTAAAACCAGCCAACAAAATGTTCAGGGCGATTTCATTCGGCGTTTTTTGGCGTTTTGCACCTTCCACCAACCCGATCATCCGATCCAGGAAGCCCTCCCCCGGGTCTGCGCTGACCCGGATCACCAGCCAGTCCGAGAGAACACGTGTGCCCCCTGTTACTGCGCTACGGTCGCCGCCAGCCTCACGCACCACCGGCGCGGATTCGCCTGTTACGGCACTTTCATCAACCGAAGCAATGCCTTCTATGATTTCCCCATCCGCTGGGATGATATCTCCGACTTCAACAAGGAATAAATCACCCTTGCGCAGGTCAGTTGATGAAACCACTTCAACCTCAGCCCGGTTTTTGGGCTGGCGCAATCGTTTGGCACTGGTTTGCTTACGAGTCCTGCGTAAGGCATCCGCTTGGGCCTTGCCTCGACCTTCCGCCAGTGCCTCAGAAAAGTTAGCGAACAGCACGGTAAACCACAACCAGGTGCTGATCAGGCCGATGAACCCGGCTGGAGCTTCACCATAACCCAGCAGAGCTTGAACCCAAAGGATAGTGGTAAGCGTGCTGCCAATTTCTACGATAAACATAACCGGGTTCCGCAACATGCGCCGCGGGTTAAGCTTCACGAAGGCATCCTGGATGGCGCGCAGGTATAAATCTCGGTTAAATGATTTGGGACGGTGCAGATCGGTTGTCATAGAAGTGCTTCCACAATTGGCCCCAGCGCCAGGGCCGGGAGAAAGCTGAGTGCGCCAACGATGATGATGACGCCGATCAGCCAGAAAATGAATAAAGGTGTATGCGTGGGTAAGGTTCCGGCGGAGACAGGTATTTTTTTCTTTCCAGCCAGTGAACCGGCCATTGCCATTACCGGGATGACAAGCCAGTAGCGCGCAACAAGCATGGCGAACCCAAGTGAATAGTTATAAAAATCCGTGTTGGTATTCAAGCCAGCAAAGGCACTGCCATTATTGTTGCCGACTGAAGAAAAGGCGTAAAGAATTTCGCTGAAACCATGGGCGCCTGGATTGAGTACTGAAGAACGTCCCATATCCAGGCTAACCGCAACTGCGGTTCCGAACAAGACAGTCAGAACAGGGATCAAGATCATCAGCGAAGCCATTTTCATCTCAAATACTTCGATTTTCTTGCCAAGGTACTCCGGTGTGCGTCCCACCATCAACCCCGCAACAAAAACCGCCACGATAACGAAGGCCAGCATTCCATACAACCCGGAGCCAACACCGCCATAGATAATTTCCCCTAACTGCATCAGCCACATTGGCGCAAGCCCACCCAACGGCGTGAAGGAATCATGCATGGAATTGACAGAACCATTGGAGGCTGCCGTAGTGGCAACTGACCATAAAACCGAATTCGCCACGCCAAAGCGGACTTCCTTTCCTTCCATATTCCCAGCCGTAGTATCCAAACCGAGCGCGGTCAGCTTGGGATTACCCTGAGACTCAGCCCACAACCCAAGGGAGAACACCAGCACAAAGATCACTGTCATGGCAGTGAAAATTGCCCATCCCTGGCGGGTATCGCCCACCATTTTCCCGTAGGTGTAAGTTAAAGCGGCAGGGAGCAACAAGATCGCAATCATTTCCAGGAAATTGGATAGAGGTGTCGGGTTCTCGAAAGGATGCGCCGAATTGACATTAAAAAATCCGCCGCCGTTGGTACCAAGCTGCTTTATGGCAATTTGTGACGCGGCTGGTCCAAGCGCAATGATTTGGTTTTCCGAACTCGCAGACGGTTGGAGCAAATCCACTTGACGATAACTGGCAAAGGTCTGAATGGTACCCTGTGAAACCAGCGCCAGGGATAGAATTAGCGCTAAGGGCAAAAGAATGTAAAGAGTGGAGCGAGTCAAATCAACATAAAAATTGCCAATTTTCTGACTGGAAGCGCGTGTAATGCCCCGGATAAGCGCAATCAGCACCACCATACCTGAGGCTGCTGAAAGGAAATTTTGAGTACCGAGTGCAAGCATCTGTGACAGATAGCTCATCACCATTTCGCCGCCGTAAGACTGCCAGTTCGTGTTGGTAACGAAACTTACTGCGGTATTGAAAGCCAGCGCTGAGGGGATAGAGGCAAATCCCTGCGGATTGAGAGGTAGAAGCCCTTGCAAGCGCAGGATAAGATACACAAACAAAAATCCAATCGCATTAAATAGCAAAAAAGCAATGGTGTAGGCTTTCCAATCCATTTCCTGGGTCGGATCAATTCCCGATAGGTGGTATATGATATTTTCAATAGGACGAAGAAAACTCAATT
>CAIWAX010000448.1 GCA_903910795.1 uncultured Anaerolineae bacterium | reverse complement strand
CTGCACCAGGTGCAGCTCCAGGAGACGAGGTCTTAACCATGTCTTAACTATGATTAGTAGGATTGAAGGATGTACAGGATGGAAAGTACCCATAAGTTCGGTATGGAAAGTACCCATGCATTAGTCACCGCCCGACCAAACGACCCGGATCAGACGAATCGGCAACTTTTGCTTTCCAAGCCATCAAATCAGCACCCCAGTGTTCACCAGGCAAGCGCTTTGGACGTGGTAGTTTGCGCGGACGTGTTTTTGCCGAGCGGTATAGACTGACCCATTCATTGCGCACATCCTGGAGGGACAAAGCATCCCAACGTTCGCCAAGATGCATTGGGATGGGATAGCCACAGCGTTCGCAATAGTCATACTGCAAGACACTGCTCCACGGGTCATTTTCATTAGGGGAGGTTTCCACCATCGCCGTAAGAGCCTGTTTGTCACTGCCACATTCAGGACAGATGAATATACCCTGCACAGGCGGCTGCAATGCTGCCAGATATTGTTGCTTTTCGAAAACAAATGGGCGAAGTTTCTTATAATTCCATTCAGGACGGTGTATATTTTCGTATTCACCCCATGTCACAGTGTTTTCTTGGATATCAAGTCGAGCAAAAATGCCCCAGCAAAGTGAGCTTCCACAACCGGGGCAAGTCAGGATAGGGTTCTTCCCATCCCATTCGATAACCCCTCCATTTAACAAAACATTGCCAGGCAAGAAGACTTCTTCTGGTGACAACCCGATATATTGGCCAGCCAGATCAGGTTTTTGATTTTTGATCGCATATGGCAATTCAGTTTCACGTACCATTTCTAGAAAACTGCGGCCATTGATGATGTAATCTACTAAAAAGCCATCGGATGACCCACCCAAATCTTCCGCAAAACCGTAAATTTTAAGTTGAAGAATATCCATATCTATCCTTTACCGATTTATAGTGATGCAATGCTTTCTAATGGTGCTAAAATGTCTGTCTTTGAAAGGTTGAATTTTGAGTAATTACGACTTTACTCGATTATCATTTTTTCTGGATCCAATTATGACACATGTATTATTAAATGTTGTTAAGTGAGCGATAACCGAAGAAGGACGGGAAATCCCATGAAAATTGTCGCCATATCGGGTTCGCAAGTCCCTTCCAATGTCGCCAACAGCCTGCAGACCATGAAGGCTGTGCATGCGCTGGCCCAGCTTGGCCATGCCGTGACCCTGATCGTCCCGGTGGCGGACGCCCAGCGGGTTGAGGAAATCAACCCGCGAGTGGAGCAGTGGCCGGAGCTGGCTCATTTTTATGGTCTGCAAAAGGAATTCGAGGTTGAGTACCTGCCCAGCCCCTCGCGCCGTCTTTTCTTCCTCTCGGCGGTACGCCGCGCAAAAAGCCTGAAACCTGATCTGCTGTACGCCTGGCCGCTGCCCTCGGCCGTGCTGGGCTTGATGAACAACCTGCCGGTTGTCCTGGAAATGCACGATCTGCCCTCCGGGCGGGTGGGGCCGCTCTGGTTCCGCTATTTTCGCCGCGCAAAGGGCCGCAAGCGATTGGCTGTCATCACCCGGGCGCTGCGAGAAGCGCTGACCGATCGTTATGGAGACATCACCCGTAATACAGACGTGGTGCTGACCCCCAACGGGGTGGAACTCGAGCGCTTTGAAAAGCTCCCCGAGCCCGCCCAGGCGCGCCGCATCCTGAACCTGCCGGAAGCGCCCACCGTGGTTTGTACCGGTCATCTGTACACTGGTCGGGGCGTGGAGTTATTCACCCAACTGGCGGAAGCCTTCTGCCCGCAGGGCGTGCGCTTCTTATGGGCCGGGGGCCGCCAGGCGGATATTGAAATGTGGCAGTCACGCACAAAGGGCATCACCAACCTGACCTTCTGCGGTTTCATCCCCAACGCGCAGTTACCCATGTACCAGGCCGCCGCGGATGTGCTGCTGATGCCATACAGCCGCCAGATCGGCATTTCCAGCGGGGCGGGTAATTCAGCGCAGATTTCCAGCCCAATGAAAATGTTTGAATACCTGGCCACCGGCCGCGCCATCCTGGCCTCGGATCTGCCTGTCTTTCAAGAAGTGTTGAACCTGCAGAACGCGGTCTTTTGCGCTCCCGAAAACCTTTCAGCCTGGCAGTGGGCCTTGCAGGATTTGCTGGACAATCCCGATAAACGCACGGAACTGGCCTACCAGGCCCGCCGCGATGCCCAGCCATACTCGTGGATCGAACGCGCCAGGCGCATTCTCGATGAATTCCCCGCGAACTAAAACCCGGAGGACCGGGCCGCTGGACTACCATGCGCGGCACTTACGCGCTGTGAAGGATAGAGCGTGATCAACGGAAAGAAAAACCCTGGTAATCCCGGTTCGATGTTGGCAAACCCCACGGGACAGATCTGGCTGGTGATTGTATTGGCCGCGGCGCTGCTGGTGCGCGCAAGCTTGTGGCTGGCCTACCCCATCGCCCCGGCCAACGATACCCCCACCTACCAGCACCTGGCCAGTTCCTTGCTGAACAACGGCGGGTTTGAACGTTACAACGGCACGCGCACGCCCGGCTACCCGCTCTTCCTGATGCTGGCGGGCAGCGAAGCGCGCGTCTATTTTTTCCAGTTAGGCCTGGGGCTGCTGACCACCCTGCTGGTGTTTTATATCGGCTGGCAGCTCAGCCAGCGCACCTGGTTTGCTGGTCTGTTGGCGCTGGCCCACACGCTGAACCTGGGGCAGATATTTTTTGAAGCCACGTTGTTATCCGAAGCGTTGGCCACCTTTTTGTTGTTTTTCTGCCTGGCCTGCCTGGTCTGGCTGTTTCGGGATCATCCCGGTTCCGATCCCCTCCGAAAAAACTCAGCCATCCTGACCGGGCTTGTTGCGCTGGCATTGGGTTTGGCAGCCGCCGCCCTGGCGATGGCGCGGCCGTTGTTTGCCTTTGTTCCATTCTGGGGAGCCCTGTTCCTGCTTCTCTTTTGGCGTGGCGCATCTTTTAAGTCGCGCCTGGGCGCGGCTGCGCTGGTGGCACTGCCCGCCTTGATCACGCTGCTGGTATGGGTCAGCTTCATTTATACCCACTTCAACATCCTCGGGTTGGATTCGATCGGCGGCTACCACATGGTCAACCACACCACCAGTTTCTTTGAACTGGCGCCCCAGGAATACGCGCCCATCCGCGACACATTCCTAAAATTTCGCGCCAAACACATCGCCGAAACCGGCTCGTCGATCAATACCATCTGGGATGCTATCCCGGCCCTGATGACCCAAACCAAACTCAACTACTACTCGCTCGGGCGGGTAATGGGCGAGATCTCCAGCCGCCTGATCCGCGAACACCCCTGGCTGTACCTGCAAAACCTGGCGCTGGGCTGGGTCTGGTTCTGGCGGGTGGGTGTCTTCTGGCTGCCGGAAAGCATCTCGAATGCGGGCCTGCGCGCCCTTACCAACGGGGTCATGCTGGTGGAACGCCTCGCCCTGGCGGGGATCAACCTGCTATTCCTGGGCGGTTCGCTGACTTTGCTTTCGCCCAAAATCCGGGACATGCTTAAAATAGACCTGTTTATCTGGTTCGCCGCCAGCGCCGTATGGGTGACATCCATCCTGCAAACCCTGGCAGAACACGGCGATAACGCGCGCTTTCTGGCCCCCATGCAAACCCTGGTGGTGCTGATCGCGGCCATCTGGCTCGTGAATCTTTATACTGAATGGAAAACCAAACGAAGATGAAACGTTCAATTTACCTGGTTGCGTTGTTGGCTTTTGTACTCCGCATGGGGCTGGCAGTGACCGCCTCCAGTCTGCTGCCGGTGGCTGGTTATGACAGCAAGACCCAACAGGCCGGATACCTCTTTTTTGATGCCTACCGCCGCGACTCGCAGTCCTGGGATCTGGCACAGTCCGCCAAACCGCTGATCAAAGCCTTCGATGACAAATTCTCATCCGACCAGTACGGCGGACTGTTGTGGGTGAGCGCCTTCATCTATCGTTATCTCTCGGGTGGCACACACCAACCTTTGCTGGTCATCCTGCTGGGCGCGCTGATCGGAGCGTTGGGAGTGCCGTTTGTCTACCTGGCAGCCAGGCGATGGGCAGGTGAACGCACGGCCATGATCGCGGCGCTGCTGTTTGCGTTTTTCCCCGAGGCCATTCTACTGGGCGCCTCCCAGATGCGCGAGCCCTACCTGATGACCTTCATCGCCATGTTCTTTTACGGCGTGACGGAATGGCAGGCCGCGCGCGGCAAACTCCCTGCCCAAACGCCAGCGATACGCGGTGCTGGGAGAGGATTTCAGGTCTGGCTGTGGATGATCCTGGCGCTGGCGGGCATGTTGTTGGTTTCGCCCGCTTTCGCGGCGGTTTCCATCGGGGTTTCGGCCGGCTGGTTGTTTTTCGCTGATTCCTCCAGCGACAAGGCTCAACGGAAAATTCCCTGGCAGATGATCGCCGTGGGTGCAGGCATCTTTGCCCTGGCGCTGGTGGTGCTGGCCGCCAGTTGGGGTTCGCTGGTGGCCGCCAAGGGCGGCGGCATTTTTGGCACGCTCGGAAGCTGGGCGCGCGAGACCACCCGCCTGAACGCCTACCTGCTGGGACGCAGTTCGGGCATCGTGCAGCTCCTCTTCCAGGCCCTGCCAACCGCCCTGGCTTTGCCATTTGTGGCGGTCTACGGCATCCTGCAGCCGGTGCTCCCGGCCGCCATCTTTGAACCCAGCATTCCCTTCTGGCAAACCCTGGGGATCGTGCGCGCCCTGGGCTGGTACCTGCTGCTGCCGCTGGTGGCTTTTGCGCCCATCGCAGCCTTCGCGCTGCCAGCCGGTCAGCGCCGCAAACAATGGTTATGGCTGAGCCTGGTGGTGTGGGTCTGGATCCTGATCGCGGCCCTGCGCGGCGGCGGCGACCAGTGGGATAACCCGCGCTACCGTGTCATCCTCTTCGCCTGGATCGTCATGCTGGCAGCCATGGCATTTCAACAAATCAAGTCGGGTGTTGGACGCTGGTTCTGGCGCATCTGCGCTGTGGAAGCCGTCATCCTGCTGGTGTTCGGACACTGGTACACCTGGCGTTACCTGGGCCTGGGCTTTAACATTGGCATCCGCAATACCCTGGTTATCGCCATCGGGCTGTCCATTCTGGTTGTACTCGGGGATTGGCTGTGGGCTAGGCGCAAAATCTCAAAATAAGCATCCCGCAAGGTATAATTCAGCGATTGAATTTTCAGAAGGAGAATTAAATGCCCGTTGCGATTATTACCGGGATCACCGGACAGGATGGCTCCTATTTAGCGGAACTTTTGCTTGGCAAAGGCTATCAGGTGATTGGCATGGTGCGCCGTTCCAGCACTGTGACCATGGAACGCCTGCAGCATATTCAGGATGACATCATCATCACCCAGGGCGACTTGCACGACCAGTCCTCCATGGTTGCCCTGATCGAAGAATACAAACCGGACGAGGTTTACAACCTGGCGGCCCAATCCTTTGTGCCGACCTCCTGGAGCCAGCCACTGCTGACCGCCGAAGCCACCGGGTTGGGCGTAACCCGCATTCTGGAAGCCATCCGGTTGGTCAACTCGCAGATCAAGTTCTACCAGGCCTCTTCCAGCGAAATGTTTGGCAAAGTGGTGGAAGTGCCTCAAAACGAAGACACACCCTTCTACCCGCGTTCTCCTTATGGCGTTGCCAAACTTTACGGGCATTGGATCACAGTCAATTACCGCGAATCGTTCGACATGTTCGCCTGCTCGGGCATCCTGTTCAACCACGAAAGCCCGCGCCGCGGCCTGGAATTTGTGACCCGCAAGATCACAAACACGGTTGCAAAGATCAAAATGGGACTGACCAGGGAACTGCGCCTCGGCAACCTGGAAGCCCAGCGCGATTGGGGCTTTGCCGGTGACTACGTCCAGGCCATGTGGATGATGCTCCAGCATCCGCGCGCCGAAAGTTTTGTGATTGGTACCGGCGAAACCCACTCGGTGCGCGAGTTCTGCGAAGTGGCTTTTGGCGCGGTTGATCTGAACTACCAGGATTATGTTGTTCAGGATCCGCGCTTCTACCGCCCCGCCGAGGTTGACCTGCTGATCTCCGACCCGGCCAAGGCCAACACGGAACTGGGCTGGAAGAACAAGACCACCTTCCGCGAGCTGGTTGAAATGATGGTGGCGGCCGATCTACAGCGGCTGTCCACAAACCCGCAGGGCACACGATAGCGTAATCGAGAAATCCGGTCAGCCATTCTGCCCGGATTTTCACATCCCCCATGTCCCTTCTCCAAAGAACACTCCGCTTTTTTCAGGACAGGCCCATTCTGGCCGATGGTTTGGCTGTCCTGGGAATGCTGGTGTATTTAAATTCGCTCTGGACCCTGGCGCACAACCAGGTCTCGGTACTGGATGAGGGGCTTTACCTTTTCAAAGGCTGGCTGTTCAGCGGCGGGCGGTATGCACCCTTTCAGGCCTACGGCCCGTGGACCAACCAGATGCCGCTGGCCTTCCTGATCCCCGGCTGGGTTGAACAGGCCTTTGGGCCGGGCATCCGCACCGGGCGTATGCTGGCCGTGGCACTGGGCGTGCTCATGCTGCCCGGTCTGTGGCTGACAGCGCGCCGCCTGGGCGGACGTTGGATCGCCGCAGGAGCCGTCACTGCCCTGGCGCTGAACCCGGCCGCCATCCGCATGTTGGCCGAAGCCACCTCCCAGGGGTTGGTGGCCTGTATCCTGGCCTGGTGTCTGTGGTTCAGTCTGGGTGACGACCGCAAGCCCTGGCAATTGCTGATTGGCGGGTTGCTGGCGGGCGCTGCGGTGATGGTACGCATCAATTTAATTCCGCTGCTGCCGCTGTTGGCACTGTATGTGCTGTGGGCGCGCGGTTTCAGGCCGTTCATCTGGTCACTGGCCGGGATGCTGCTGGTCTTTGGCGGCCTGCATCTGGTCTACTGGCCCAACATCCTGCAGTTGTGGGCCAAATGGCTGCCGTTCGGATTCCTGAAAGCCTGGTTCCCGCCCAAAACCATCCCCACCTGGCAGCCGGATAACCCGGCCGGTTTCCGGATCGCCAGCTTTTTCCTGGCCTTTCGCTATCATTTCGCGGCGCTGGCCGGCGCGCTCGCCAGCCTGGTTTTCTGGCCGAAAAAGGATGCCTTCAAACCCGGCCATTTCAAGATCGCGGTCTTTTTGACCTGTCTGCTGCTGGCTTTTTTCCTGCTGCACGCCTGGGCCGCGCTCGGGAATGAATACTGCGTCTTTTGCTTTCCCACCTACACGGCCTTCTACGCTGGTGCCGGTTTGCTCCTGGCAGCCGTCACGCTGCCCGGCTGGAATCTGAACCCGCCCGCCTGGCGCAAGTGGCTGGGCGGTCTGGCATTCCTGGCGCTGTTGGCGGGCATGATGTATAGCGCCGAAGGCGCCGCAGAAACAATGCTGGGCAGCCTGTTTTATAAACACCTGTTAAGCCTGCCAGAGCCCGGTTTTCGCGGGGCACAGTTATGGCAGCTCTTTGCCAACAAGCTGCACCTGGGATACACTTATATCTACGACCGTGCCCACACCTGGTTCCCGGTCTTCGCGGCGCTGATCATCTGGCTGGCCCTCTTCGCCGGGTTGTGGGCGCTGACCCGCGCCAGGAAGGCAGGCGTGTCCATCCTGCGGCCTGGTCTGGCAATCGGGCTGGCGGTCGCGCTTTTTATCGGGCTGGGAAGTTTGCTGGCGCCCATTCCTGTGCTGGCAGGCGACTACACTTCGTATGACTGTCCGGGGGATGTCATCCCGGGTTACGAGGCGGCCGGTACGCAGCTCGCAAAAGCCATCCCGTCCGGCTCAAAGATCTTTTGGGCCGGATATTCGCCGGTCAGCCTGCTACAGATTCCAGGCGCGCAGATCTATCCACCCCAACTGCACGGGGCTTATTCGTTCAGAATCAGCGCGGATGATGATGCGCTGCTAAAATACGGCTGGTGGAATGAACACCTGGCTGAAAAATGGCTGGCCGAAGCCGACTTCGTGCTGGCCGAGGGCAAGAATCTGGGCAAGAATGATTGGTTGATGACAGCCGGTCATCTCAATAATTTCACGTTGGTCACGCAGACAGCGCCCCAGAACTGCCAGGATTCTTCGGCGATGTTCCTGTATCGGAGGAAGTAATGCAAAGTTCCGTGATGGATCTTTCAATCGTGATCCCTGTTTACAATGAGGTGGACAGCCTGCAGTTATTACACCAGGCCCTGCGCGCTGCGATGCAAAGCCTGAACCGTGCCTGGGAAGTGATCTATGTCGATGACGGTTCACGCGACGGCAGCGTCAAACTGCTGGAGGAGATGTCCGCGCAGGATCCCGAGCACATTGTGATCGTGGAATTCCGCCGGAATTTTGGGCAGACCACCGCCATCGCCGCGGGCATCGACCACGCGCGCGGGGATGTGATCATCTTCCTGGACGCCGACCTGCAAAATGACCCGGCCGATATCCCGATGATGCTGGAAAAACTCGACGAGGGCTACGATGTGATCTCCGGCTGGCGCAAAGACCGTGAAGACAACGCCCTGACGCGTAACCTGCCCTCCTTTATCGCCAACTGGCTGATCTCGAACGTGACCGGCGTGCACCTGCACGATTACGGCTGCACCCTCAAAGCCTACCGGCGCGAAGTCATCACCGGTTTCAAACTATACGGCGAGATGCACCGTTTCATCCCGGTCTATGCCAACTCCGTTGGCGCAAAAATGCTGGAAGTGCCGGTGCGGCATCATGCCCGCAAATTTGGCGCCAGCAAGTACGGGCTGGAACGCACCATGAAGGTAGTCCTGGACCTGATGGCGGTGCAATTCCTGACGCGCGGCGCCAACAAACCAATTTACTTATTTGGCGGCGGCGGGATTGTGCTGTTTTTTGCGAGTATCCTGGTCTTTTTGTTCCTGGCCGTGCGCAAATGGTTCCTGGGGATCGATATTCTCAGCTCGCCGTTGTTTACAATTTCGGTGCTGGCGGCCATGACCGGCTTCCAGACCATCCTGATGGGGCTGATCGCGGAACTGTTAGTGCGCACCTATCATGAATCGCAGCAAAAACCAACCTACACAGTCCGCAAGGTTGTGCGTGGACATGTGGTCCAACCTTCCGCCAGGGCTGATGGGAACCAATGAAGACCTGGTTGATGAAAAACCGGTCGATGGCCCTCCGAAGCGCAGGCACTTTGCTGGCGCTCGTCTTGCTGGCGATCCTGCTGTATCAAAGCGGCTGGGATGATATCTCGGCAGCCCTGCAAAAAATCTCGCTGCAGACACTGGCCCTGGCCTTTGGCTGCATCCTGATTTCGCGTTTCTTCATCATCGCGCGCTGGTATGTGTTGCTGCGTTCGGCAGATGTAAAAATTCCGTTCAAGGATGCCGCCTCGCTGGTCTTCACAGGTTTATTTGCCAATAATTTTCTCCCCACCAGTATCGGCGGGGATGTGGTGCGGCTGGCGGGTGCCATCCAGATGGGATATGACCAGGCGATCTGCCTGGCTTCGATCGTGGCAGACCGCATCACCAACATGGTCGGGATGTGGCTGGCGGCCCCGCTGGGGCTTTGGCAATTATTTACCGTGCCCGCGCTTGGCTTTCAGGCGGGTGCTTTGCAATCCGCGGCGCTGGCAGGTTTCTGGGAAAAAGCCTGGGGGTTTGTGCGCCGCACCCTGGCATCCCTGACCATTTGGGTGAAAAAACCTTCGGCTTTGTTGGCCGCGCTTGGCTGCGCCCTGGGCAACATGCTGTTCTCGTTTTCAGCCTATTATTTTCTGATCCATGGCCTGGGCGGAAGCCTGGAACTCTGGAAGGTGATCGGCCTCTTCAGCCTGGCCTATTTCGTCTCCGTGGTGCCCATTTCGATTAACGGCTTTGGCGTTTCGGAGCTGACCATCACGTTTCTGCTGACCCATTTTGGCGGGGTGAGCCTGCCGGTCAGCGCCACCGTGGCGGTTCTGCACCGCATGATCATGATGACAGTCAGCCTGCCGGGTGCGCTGACCCTCCCCGGCGTGCTGGCGCGCATGGATCGTTCCAAGGCGACTTTGGCAAAATCATGAAAAAAGTTTCAGAATCCACCTTCTGGCAAACTACCTTTGTCTTTACCTTCATCGTCAACCTGGCTATTTTAATCTGGTCGATTTCACGCTGGAGCGAGCTGCACGTCATCATGTGGCGCTCGATCTGGTTGTTTCCTCTGCTTTTTTATGTTGGCACGCTGGCAGGTTGTGTGATCCTGTTCATCTGGATCCAGCGCGGAAACGCCGGGCGCCTGCTGGCTTTCCTGGAAAGATTTCCGCCTGAAGCACCTGCCAACCTGGCGGGCACGCTCTACCGGCTGGCTGCCGGGTTGGTCTTCACCGGCCTGCTGGTGCTGATCCCCACCCTCAAATTCACCTTCCACGCCGGGGAAGTTGTCAAAAAAGCCACCCAGGATCCGATCCTGACCACCATCCTGTTTTACTGGGGCGCCTGGTGGCTGGTTCTGGCGGCTGCCGGGGCGTTAAAAACTGCCATAAAAACCAGTTGGGCGGGCGGTTTCGCCGGGGCGCTGGTCGTGCTGGGTATGGCTTACGAAATTTTCATCCGCTTTCAACTGGTGACGACCTACCCATTTTCACTGGGTTGGTCGGAAGCCAGCCGTTTCTACTACGGCTCGCTGTATTTCGCGCAATCCATTTACGGCCTGTCGGTGCCACTCTCGACCCTGCACCCCAGCCGCTATCTGCTGCAGGCGCTGCCGTTTTTATTTCCGGGTCTGGGACTGACTGCCAGCCGCCTGTGGCAATACCTGCTATGGATCGGCCTGACCGTCATCTCGGCAGCGGCGCTGACCAGGCGCGCGTTGGGCGCCGAAACCGCCCCGCAAATGTTGAAGCGCGCCTGGGTCAAGGCCCTGTTCGCAGGCTGGCTGTTCCTCTTCCTCTTGCGTGTGGGGGTTTATTACCACCTGGAAGTGATGGTGTTTGTCCCGCTCCTGTTTGTCCAGCGCAAACAACCCTGGCGCTCGCTGATCGCGGTCCTATTCGCCTCGGCCTGGGCCGGCATCAGCCGGGTGAACTGGTTCCCGGTGCCCGCCATGCTGGCCATCGCGCTCTACCTGCTGGAAGAACCACTTTCGGCTGCCAAAAGCCTGTGGAACTACCTGGCCACGCCCCTGCTATGGGGCATCCTCGGCCTGATCACCGCTCTGGCGGCCCAGGCGGCCTATATCCCGCTCTCGGGCAACGCCCTGAACGCCCAGCAGTTCGCATCCAGTTTCACTTCCCCCGAATTATGGTACCGGCTGTGGCCAAACGATTCCTACCCGCTGGGGATCATTCCCGCCGTGTTGGTGGTGTGCGGCATGCTGATCCTGACGATGGCACTGGTCACAATTGCCCGGCGCAAGTCCCTGCACCCCCTGCGCTGGGCCGGGCTATGGGGCATGTTGTTGGTGCTGTTCGCGGGCGGGCTGGTGGTCAGCGTCAAGATCGGCGGCGGCGGCGACCTGCATAACATGGACGCCTTCGCGGTCATGCTGGCGGTCATCACGTATTATTTTATTGGCGATGCAGTTCGTGCAGAAGGCGAATTTATCCCTGCACCGGAGAACCGGCCCGCGGCGCTCTCCTGGCCGGTGGCTGCCACCGGGCTGTTGATCCCGCTGGTGCTGCTGATCCCGCAGCTTTCCTCACCAGAGATCTTCCACCAGGCCGCCAACCAGCAGGCCTTTGTGCAGTTGAAGGGCCTGACGGAGCAAGCCAGCCAGAAAGGGCCGGTGCTGTTCATCAATGAGCGCCACCTGCTGACCTTTCACCAGATCAACGTGCCGCTCGTGCCCGAGTACGAGGCCGTCACGCTGATGGAAATGGCCATGTCTAACAACCAGGTTTATCTGCAGAAGTTCTACAGCGATCTGAAGAACCACCGTTTCGCCGCCATCGTGACCGGCAAACAAAACATCGGCATCAAGGAAGAAGGCGCGTTCGCCGATGAAAACAACGTCTGGAACCTGCGTATCTCGCCCTATATCCTGTGTTACTACGAGCCACTGCCCATCCAGACGGCGCCCGAGATCATCACCTACATCGAAGCCGACCAGAGCCGCATCGAGTTTTACCAGCCACGCGCCACGCCGGGAGTCTGTCCTTAATGGAAAATACCCATAAGTTCAGTATGGAAAGTACCCACGACCTGCTAAGCAAATCGCTCAGTATGCCGCAGCAAATCTTTCGCTTCCACGATATTGCAGATGTGGCTATTTCAAGTGATTCCGCCCTGGTCAACGAGTTTTTCGAGGCCGAGTACGGCTACCACCGCACCCCCGAAAGGCATCGGGACGATGTCCAGGACGCCCCGGCGCAGCCAGGTTTTCCGCGCGCCGCGCTGGATTTTCACCTGGGCGGGACCGCGCCCGCCGGGTATACCCGCCATATTCACAAAGTGCTGGCGCGCTGGGAATACCAGATCGATCTCCAGCCCGGGGCGGTTGACCTGCGCGTGTTTGGCAACCGGGCCGCTGTCGCGATGGTGCATCACATGCTGGTGCATCCCTCCCTGCGCTGGTTGTCGGCCAATCACAATACCCTGCTGCTGCACGCCGGGGCGGTCGCCAAAAATGGCAAAAGCCTGATCTTCACCGGCAAAGGCGGCGCGGGCAAAACCACGACCACCTCGCTGGTGCTGGCTTCCGGGCAGGGCTGGCAGATCCACGCCGACGATTACGTTTTCCTCGGCGAAAAACACAGCCAGGCCTATGTCACCCGCTCACACCTGTACCGCGACCTGCTGAACTGGGTGCCGGAGGTGCGCGCACGCCTGACGCCCTGGGAAGGCACGCGCCTGGAGTTTTTCGGCGCGCTGCGAAAATACAGCCGGGAAGGCATCAAATGGCCGGTGCGGCTGAGCCCGCAGCGCCTGTGGCCCGGCACACCCATCGCTTCCACTGCCACGCCCGCCGCCATCCTGCTGCTGGAACGCGCGGATGTGCCCATCCCGGTTTTGAAACCCATCAGAAGTCTGCTCGAAACAGCCAGTGACCTGTTGCAGATGAATTTTGGCGAGGCACGCCACTTCCTGACCCTGCTGCGCAAGGCCGGCAGGCTTGACGATGCCTGGTTGGACGCCTGGAAGAATCAGGAAGCCAGGCTGATCGCCCGCAGCCTGCGGACAATTCCCACCTACCGGCTTGTCCTGCCTTTTTCCGAGTCCGCCAAAGGCGCGCAGGCCAGCCTGATGCCTTTCCTGGATGAGTTAATAAAATAATGGAAAGTACCCATAAGTTCGGTATGGAAAGTACCCACGATTTGCTTAGCAAATCGTTCAGTATAGCTGCGCATGTCTAATTCGACCCGTTCAAAAACCATCTCGTTTGCTGTACGCATCGCCGGCACATTGATCAGCACGGTCCTTTTCATCTACCTGGTTTCGCACCAGAAGTGGGATGTGGTTTTCAACAAAGCCGCCGGGATCGCGTTATGGGCGGTTGCGCTCTCGCTGTTATTCTATTTACTCTCTTTCTTTTTTAATACCCTGCGCTGGTGCATCCTGCTCTGGGCGCAGGCCGTCAAGATCACCCTCTGGCAGGCATACCGCCTGACCTGGGCCGGGAACTTCGCCTCCAACTTCCTGCCCTCCACCATCGGTGGTGACGGCTTCCGTATGCTGGCGGTGCATCCCTACACCGGCCGCAAGACCATTTCGATCGGCTCGGTAGCCCTGGATCGCATCATCAACATGGCCTCCATGCTCTGCCTGATCCCGATCCCGCTGCTCATGTTTGGGAGTTCCTTGCGCGGTTTGTTGGGCCTCAGCCTGGTACTGCCTCCGGGGCTAGAAAAACTTTTCAGCAAATATTTCCCAAAAATCGATGCGGCCTTTCACGCCTGGGCCTCCAAACCCGCGGCCTTCGTCTACGCCTTCCTGGCCGCCTGGCCCTCCAACCTGTTCCCGATGGCCGTGACTTACCTGCTGGCCCGCCAATTGGGCATCCAGGTCAGCTTCTGGCAGGTGATGGGCGTCCAGACCGTGACTTACTTTCTCTCGGTGTTGCCCATCTCGGTTAACGGCTACGGTTTGCGCGAGGTGGCTTACACCACACTGTATGCCGCGCTGGGCGCCAGCGTTGAACAGGCTTCCACACTGGCACTGGTCACCCGCCTGTTGACCGTCCTGGCAACCGTCCCCGGCGCGCTCTGGCTCTCCTCCACTGTCACGACTGCCGCCGGGCTAAACGACAGCCCCGGTTCGCTGCGGGATAACCCCGATCTTCCCCAACCATGAAAATCCTGGTGCTGATCCACGAATTTCCACCGGTGGGCGGCGGCGGCGGGCGCGTGGCGCGCGACCTGGCACTCGGCCTGACGGCGCGTGGGCACCAGCTCCACATCCTGACCGCGCACATGCACGGACTGCCACCGCTGGAAGAGTTAGGCGGTGTGCGCATCCAGCGCGTCGGTCGCCAGCGCAAAACCGCCTTCCGCGCGGAACTGATGGAGATGCTGCGCTACAACCTGGCCGTACTGCGCGCTGGCAGGCAGATCATCCGTGACTGGCAGCCGGATGTCATCCACGCCCATTTTGCCGTCCCGGCCGGTGCGGCGGCCTTCGTACTTTCAAAACTGACCGGCGTACCGTATATCCTGACGGCCCATCTGGGCGATGTGCCCGGCGCGGTGCCCGAAAAAACCGACCGCTGGTTCAAATGGATATTCCCTTTCACCCCGCCCATCTGGCGCAGCGCGGCAAAGGTGGTAGCCGTCAGCGAGTTCACCCGCCGCATGGCCCTCCAGCATTACGCTGTGCCCATCGAAGTCATCCCCAATGGGGTCGAGCTGGCGGCTTTGCCGTTCCGCTTAACCAGACCGGCCGGCGACCCGCCGCGCATTGTCTTCGCCGGGCGCTTCATGGAACAAAAGAACCCTTCCGACCTGCTGCAGGCGTTGGCGCGGCTGCGCGATTACCCCTGGCAGTGCGCCATGCTCGGCGATGGGCCGCTGCTCGAAACTGTGCGCCACCAGGTCGCGGAGCTCGGCCTGACCGAACGCTTCCGCCTGCCCGGTTGGGTAACGCCTGAGCACGTCCTGGCCGAATTTGCGCGCAGCGACATCCTGGCGCTGCCGTCCCGCTCCGAGGGTCTCTCTGTCGTGGGTGTTCAGGCTCTGGGCATGGGACTGGCCATGCTGGTCAGCGGCGTAGGCGGTAATCTGGAACTGGTGCGGGAAGGCGAAAACGGCTTTTCCTTCCCAGTCGGAGATGTGGAAACTCTGGCAGAGCGATTAAGCAGGCTGCTGACCAACCCATCCATGCTACAATCTGCACAGGCCAGCAGCCGTGAAATGGCCAGAAAATTTGACCTGGCAGCCATCCTTTCGCAATACGAATCTATTTTTTCATCCATCCAAAAAAATAAAAATGTACCTATTCAGTGAACTGAACATTTTACCCGCGCTGCTTCTGCTGGCTCTCTGGACGTTGGGAGGCTGGCTGATCACCGCGCGCACATTTGACCTGCCCGCCCACGAACGCATCCTGGTAGGTTTGGGCGTGGGCCTCGTGACCGGCACCTGGCTGGCGAACTGGCTGGCCCGCTTTGTGGGGCCAGACCTGGCCTTCTGGGGCGCGGCCCTGCTGACCATCGCGCTCGGTCTGGCCATGTCCTGGCCCTTGAACCGCTCGCTCTTTACCGGCAGCCCGAATTCGGAATGGAAAGTACCCACCCACAGGGCAAATGTAAGTTCAGTAAAACAGCCGGGCGGCAGAGTCTTTCAACCTGGCGGGTTGCTGCTGTTTCTTTTCTTTGTGTTCGTATTCACGCTGATCGGGCGCGGTTTTGGTTTCTTTGACGATCACCAGAACCTGGCTCCGGTTTCCATCATGGCCACCGGCGACATCCCGCCGCATTTCTCTTACAACCCCGACCTGCGTTTTGGCTATCACTATTTCCTGCTGCTGGTGGCCTCACAGTTTGTGCGCCTGGCCGCCGCCGGGCCGTGGACAGCCCTCGACCTGGCGCGCGGCCTGACCCTGACCCTGACGTTGACTTACGGCGGTTTTGTGGCCGTGCGCATCACCAAAAGCAAGCTGGCCGGGGCGGCCTCGATGGTCTTCATGGCCTTCGCGGGCGGCGCGCGCTGGCTGTTTTTCCTGCTGCCGCTCGTCCTGCAGCGCCAGCTTTCCTCCAGCATCACGCTGATCGGCTCGGGCGCGGATACCGGCCCCAACCTGATCACCGCCATCTATAAAAACTGGAAGATCGAAGGCGCTGGCCCGTTGCCGCTGCCCTTTATGTTCGGCTCCGGGCTGGATCCATCCTTCAGCATGTTCCACAACGGCTGGGGTACCAGTGCCATCACCCTGGCGCTGCTCCTGATGCTCCTGGCGGGGGTGATGGAAAGTACCCATAAGTTCAGTATGGAAAGTACCCACGATTTGCTAAGCAAATCGTTCAGTACCGTGCGCCAGCGCCTGGCCAGCATTCCGATCATCATCCTGCTGGCCTCCATGGCCCTCGCCAATGAGGTGACCTTCGCCTTCCTATACTTCGGCCTGGCCTTCGCGGCCCTGACCTGGATGCTCCTGAAGCGCACCTGGCGCCTGCCGCGCTCACTGTGGATGTGGGTCGGCATGTTGTTTATCGGCGGCGTGTTTGCGCTGATACAGGGCGGCATGTTCACCGAGATCGCGCGCGGCTGGGTGGATCGGCAGGTTTCCGGCGGCGGGGGCAGCACCTACTTCAAGGTGGGTTTTGCCCTGGGTCTGCCGACCGTGCTCTCGGCGCACCTCGGCTATCTTTCCATGCTCAAACCGTTGCTATGGGTGGCGATCCTGGGCGAAACCGGCCTGGCGATCTTTGCCATACCGATCGTGCTGCGCAAGCTGCCGGTTTTCAGCCGCGAGGAAAACTGGCTGGAAGCCGCCTGGGTTGGCTCGATCATTGTCAGCCTGTTGATGGTTTTTGTGGTTTACACCGGCAACGCCGGGCCGACCGCTGCCTCACGCATGCAGGCCCACTTCCTGACGGTGGTCAAGATTTACGCCATACCGCTGCTGTGGGTCTGGCTGCGGGGCCGCGGCGAGAACATGAAAATCGCGGTTTTTGCCTGGGGGTTGGCGGCAATTTTCTCCGGCATCTCCATGTTTGGGCTGCAAATAGCCGCCATGTCCAACCCGGTCTACGCTATCTATCTTGACCCGCTCGACGCGCAAATGTTCACACGCCAGTGGGATCAACTCGCGCCGCATAGCATGGTTTTCGATCCCACCTACCCGCGCGCGGCCACTATCCTGGGAAGGCCAATCCGTTCGTCGATTACGATGGGCGAAACCCTGCCCGAATGGAACGCCTTTTATAACAACCCGGATCCTTATAAGCTCAAGGCGGGTGGCTACGATTATCTGTACGTCGATTTAAAATACCTGACCAAATATTCCGGCCTGATCCAGCAAAGCTGCGTCAAGTTGGTGGATAACGTCGAAACCAAAAACGGGCCGAATGTGGCGGATGGCCGCTATCTCTACCAGTTGACGAGCTGCCACTGAATCAGGTCATTTACTGATTGACACAATGAACCCTACCCCTTCACGACTGATCTTCTGGCGTTGTATCCTGGCGATCACCGCCCCGCTGGCCTGGCTCTCGCTACTGAATGCCTTCTCCCTGGCGCAAAAATTGGGACTGGCGCCACTGTCCAGCAAAACCTGGCTGGTGATGCTCGCCATACTGGCGCTCTTGGGCAGCGGCAGCCTGCTGCTACTGGCGCTCAGCTTTACGCGGTTTATTACCGGCGCCTGGTTTAAGCGCGCCGCTGACCTGCCGGGCAGGTTGCGGGCGGCGCTCTCCGGCGCGCGCTGGCTGGGGTATCCCCTGCTGCTGGCCTGCCTGCTCGCCTATCCACTGATCCTGTTCCAACCCTATTACGCCAACTTGCTCGGCAAACAAGTCGGCCTGCGCCTGCTGCTGTTCTGGATACTGGCCCTGCTGGGCACGCAGACCCTCAAGCTGGCCCTGCCCAAACTGGAAACCATCTATGCCCTGCTGATCACACTGCTGCTGCAGGCGGCCGTGCAGCAGGTCTCACTTTACCTGCCAGACATCAGCGCCTACCCGTTCGCCATGGGCTGGTCGGAAACCAGCCGCTTCTACTGGCCGTCGCTCTTTGTCGGCCGCCTGGTCTTTGGCCAACCCGTCGCCTGGCCGATCCTGCACCCCAGCCTGCATTTTCTGCTGATCCCACCTTATCTCATCGATGCGCCGCTCTGGTTCCACCGCTTCTGGCAGGTGGCTGTGCGCTTCCTGCTGGTCGGGCTGATCGCGCCTGCGCTGATTTACCGCCTCAACATCCCCTCGCGCAGCCTGCGCTGGCTGAGCGGGGTCTGGATATTCCTGTGCCTGTTCAGCCTGCCGCTCTATCTGCACCTGGCCGTGCCGGTTTTCATAATGCTGTGGGGTTTCTCGGCCAAAAACGACCGCCGCACCTGGCTCTGGCTGGCCGTCGCCTCGATCTGGGCCGGTCTCAGCCGCCTGAACTGGTACCCGGTGCCGGGCATCCTGGCGGCCGCCCTCTATTTCCTGGAAGTTCCCGCCGCGAACAAAGGCTGGAAATACCTGCTCAAACCGGCCCTGTGGTGCATCGTGGGCACGGCGCTGGCCTTTGGTTCCATGCAAATTTACATCGCGCTGTCCGGCCTTCCCAACCCGGCCGACTTCTACACCAGCCTGAGCTCCACCAAGTTGTGGGATCGACTCTGGCCGAATGAGTCGTATTCCCTGGGCGTCATCCCGGGCATCCTGCTCTTCTCCGCGCCCTTCTGGCTGGTGCTGTTCGCCGCCTGGCGCCGCATGGTTGCGGGGATCAATGCCCGGAACACTTCCTCCTTGGCCTGGATCATGCTGCTGGCTGAACTACTGGTCTTGTTCGCCGGCGGGCTGCTGGTCAGCACCAAGATCGGCGGCGGCGCGGATATCCACAACATGGATGCCTACGCCGTGCTGCTGATCATCATCACGGCCTATTTGCTGGTCGGCCCACGGCGTAGAGACGTTGCATGCAACGTCTTCAATGCACGCAACGTCTCTACGCCATCCAACGTCTCTTCTACACCGCCCTGGATCATCTTTGCCTTGCTGGTCATCATCCCGGCCTGGTTCAGCGTGCAGGGCACCGCCCAGTTCTGGCAGTATGACCCGGCCAGCTCACAGGCCACCCTGTCTGCGCTGCAAAAGCAGGTCGATAAAGTCAACACGCAGGGCGGTCAGATGCTGTTCATCACCCAGCGCCAGCTCATCTCCATGCACATGCTGACAGGTGTCAAGCTCGTGCAGGAATATGAGCGCGAAGAGTTGATGGAAATGGCCATGGCGCAGAACGATACCTACCTGCAGCGCTTCCGCACCGACCTCGAAAATCACCGCTTCGCCGCCATCGTGGTCGACCCGCTGCGCTACAACCTGGTGGGTGAGCAGGATGCCATGGGCGCCGAGAACAACGCCTGGACGCGCGCCGTGGTCAAGAAGGTGCTGTGCAACTACCAGCAGGCCGCCATCTTCCCGGCCGACCGCATTGCCATCTATGTGCCGCAGGTCGGCACGCAAAAATGCCCGTAAATAAACGCGCATTCCCTAACGAAGGGTATGCACAGCATATGTATGCTGTGCATATAGAAACCGATTTCCCGGTCATCCATCAATATAAAATGGAAATTAACCCAGACAAGGAGCGGCTCAGATGAAATTGGCAAAGTTTTTTCACAGACTGGGATTGATTGCACTCTGGGTTTTCCTTGTTTCGTTAATCCCGTTAATCATTTTAGCCACAGTCTTCGGCAGCCACCCATCCGGTTTGCAGTGGCTGGCCATCTTTGCGGTGCTGTTCGTGACTGGAATATCTTTTATTACAACGTTTGGTTCATTCATCGCTGAACCGCTCGTACTCCTGGCGGGCCGCGCCGGGCGGGCGAACTTGCGCCGGAACGGCCAGGCGGCCACCGCGACAGTGCTGGACTTCAAGGGAGTCAGTGAAGAGAATTATTCCGGCTGGAAAAATATATTAGGCGTGCGCGCCAAACTGAAGGTTTACCTTCCAGACGGCGGGTCATTTGAAGCCGTTACCGAAGATTCTTTTGATGTGGGTTTGCAGTTGCGGCAGGGCGAGAAATTTCCCGTAAAGTACGATCCGCGCACAAAAGAAGTTGTCCTGGATATGCCCAAAAAAGTTGTCAAAGATGCCAAAGATTTTTAGCGGCAGGGATTCAAGATGGACAAATTGAGACGAAATCGGTTCAATTTATATCGGCTATGTGAAGTTCAGGGCTGTGCAGTTTGATAACCCACCTGCGAAAAGTTGAATTTCAAGGATGACCCCCATGCCCGACGATTTCTCAAAAGTACATCCCGACCTGCAGCAAATCGTAAAAAAAACGCCGAAGATCACCTTCAACAAAACGACCGTCGGGTTGATCAATTTCATCATGCCCCTGGTGCCCACGCCCAAAGTGCCAGCAGACATCCAGGTTGAAAATGTCTTTATTGCCGGTCAGGATGAGCGCACAAAAATCCGGTTGCGGGTTTACAAACCCAAAGTAACTGGCGCGCCCACCCCGGTACTGATCTGGCTGCACGGCGGCGGTTACGTGATCGGGACGCCCGAAATGGATGACAGCAACTGCGCTGACTTTGTGCGCGAATTGGGCATTACGGTGGTTTCAGTGGATTACCGTCTGGCCCCCTGGCAGCCCTTCCCCGCCGCCCTGAATGACGGCTACGCAGCCCTGCAGTGGGTTAACGCGCATGCACAGCAGCTTGGGGTTGATGCCAACCGCCTTGCCATCGGGGGTGAAAGCGCCGGCGGCGGATTGGCAGCCGCCCTCGCCCAGCTTGCGCATGACCGGGGCGAAATCCAGCCCGTCCTTCAACTATTGATCTACCCGATGCTGGATGACAGGACTGTCCTGCGCACCGAGATTGATGACAGCAATAACGTGACCTGGTCGCATAAAAATAATCGCTTTGGGTGGAAGTCTTATCTTGGAAAAGACGGCGGGGCAGAGGATGTGCCCAATTATTCGGCGCCTGCGCGCCGTGCCGACCTCTCGGGGCTGCCGCCCGCCTGGATCGGGGTGGGGACGTTGGATATTTTTCACGATGAAGATGCCGCCTACGCCCAAAAATTGCAGGCCTGCGGCGTCAAATGTGAAACAATGCTCGTTCCAGGCGCCTTCCACGGCTTTGATCGCTTCTCCCCCCACCTGCCCATCGTCCAGGCTTTTCAAAAATCCCAAATATCGGCTCTGAAGAAATATTTGCATGCGTAGTAGAGACGTTGCAGTGCAACGTCTCTACTACGCATGCAACGTCTCTATGATTGCACCAGCATATACGCCACCAACCCGACAATGGTCAGCCCTACACCGGCCAGCCCGAGCGGGCCGGGCAGCACCCCTTGTAAAAAAACAATCTCCCCGATCAACGAAAAAACCACCTCCATCGACTGGGTCGCATCCACCGCCGCGATCTCATACGGCTGCTGGCATAGATGCCGGGCGTACAGGAAGATGGTCGTGGCGATCACGCCCGAGAATAGCGCCACCAGCGCCGTGCTGAACAACTGTCCCGCTGAAGGCGGCGGCGGAGTGGCAACCAGCAGCAGCACGATCCAGAAAGGCACCGAGCCCAGCGTCAGCAGCAGCACGCGCGCGAAACCGTTTTCCAGAATCTCTTCCTGGATATGCGGCAGGCGCGGATGCGAACCCTGGCGCGCCTCCCAAACCAACTGGTTGCCAATCGGGTAGGCAAAAGCCGCCACCAGCACCGGCAAGGCACCGGTCAGCATGGTTTGCAGGCTGGTGGCGCTGGCGTGTTCGATATTCACCAGGATGATGCCAATAAAAATCAAAGCAGTCAGCAGCAGACCGCGGGGCGGCACCTTGCGGCCAAAGAACATCAGCACAATGGGGGTGGCCAGGATGGTGGTCTGCCAGGTGGTCGCCACGATCCAGCCGGGGGCAAAGGCCGCGCTGAAGCTGATCAGAGCGTAGAAAATGCCAAACCCAATACTTCCCGCCGCGACCCAGAACAGCCAGTACCTGCGAAAAACCGCCAACACCTCTGCCAGCGCCTTTGCCCCGCGCGTGACGAGCAGAATCAGCCCCAGGAACAGGAGCATATAGCCGAAGCGCAGGCTGGTCGACCAGGCCCAATGCCCGCCCGCCAGACTCATGGCTCGATTTAAGACAAAGGTACTGCTGAAAAACAGGCTGGCCAGAATGCCAAGCGATATCTTGCGAACCATTAATACTCCTGTTGCCGCGGTTGTTGTGAATTGAAAAATTTCATTCTCAGGCTGTCTGTGCCTGCGCAGCACCACTCTCCGGATTGAACGAACACATCCAAAACACTTTTCTTTACCCATGAATTCTGAGATACTATCGATCTGGGAAACCATCCCATTGGAGGCAATTGGCTGAAATCTTGAAGGCTCTTTGCCAGTTGCCGGTAACTGAGGATGGTGTATCGTACAAAAGGCTGCGAAGTCTTAATGACGCAGCCTACGCAAGCATATTGAGATTTCACCGAGGAAAAAATGAGCACTGTTATCAGAAATGCGAAGGAAAGCGAATACAGATTGACTGAAGAGATCATCAGGGAAGCCTTTTGGAATAACTTCCAACCCGGAGCAGATGAACATTTCGTTTTACACAATCTGCGCACAAGCGCTGATTCTATTCAAGAACTTGATCTGGTGGCGGAAGTGGATGGGAGAATTGTTGGCAGCATTGTATATTCAAAATCCGTTATCGACAACGATCACGGGCTGCGAAAGGATGTCATTACCTTTGGCCCTGTCGGTATTCTGCCTGAATATCAAAAAAGGGGCCTTGGTGAACAGCTCATCAAGGAATCCATCTTGAAGGCAACCGGGTTGGGGTATCCTGCAATCCTCATCTATGGTGACCCGCGCTATTATCATAAATTCGGTTTCAGATGCGCGGAAAAGTTCGATATTACCAGGGAGGATGGGAAGTACGCGGTGGCGCTCATGGCGCTGCCATTAAAAGAAAACGCCCTGGCAAACGCCAGCGGAAGGTTTGTTGAATCAGAATCTTTCAAGTATGCTGAAAAGGATCTGGAAAGATTCGAGGAAAATTTTGTCCGGAAAGAGAAAGGCTACAGCAAAACCCAGGATGTGTTTCTCATATTATCGAGCCTGGCGTACTGAAATATCACCGCTCAAGCAGTCAGAATGGGGATTGCCGCGCCCCGGAAAAACGCAACGACAAGGGTCACGGCTGGATCGGGATATTGGCGGTCAGGGGAATCTCGCTGCGCAGCATTTTACCAGTTTCATTACCCCACTTCAAGTAAAAATCGTTTGGCAGGCTAAAGCCATCCATTGCAGCGTCACTATTTTTGGCGCTGACCTGCAAACCGAGCCGGGTGACAGCCTCCAGAAATTGAGTACGGCAAACAGCCTCGCTATCCATTGAATATCATAAGCGATGGGATTACAATACCCCCCCCGTAGCCAGGCTGTTATAGAATGCCCTCGGTCACAAATTGCGGCTCTTCACTTAAGCAAAAAAGCGCAACACAGCCCCGTGGGTTTGTGACCGTGAAGGGTATAGAAAACCTGCTGCCCATTCCCCCACTGAAAGGCACCTCTCCCATGAACACACCCACTGGTCTCGCATTCCTGTTACTGCGTCTGCTGGTTGGCCTGACCATCAGCACACACGGCGCGCAGAAATTGTTTGGCGCTTTTGGCGGCCCCGGGTTTAAAAACGCCTTGCTGTTTTTTGATAAACAAGGCTTCAGCCCGGCCTGGTTCTGGCTGAGCCTGGCCTGCCTGGGCGAGTTTGGCGGCGGGCTTTCGCTGGCCGCCGGGTTTCTCACCCCACTGGGCGCAGCCGGGGTCTTCGGCGCCATGTTGATGGCCACCTTCAAAACCAACTGGGTTAACGGCTTTTTCATCCAGAAGGGCGGTTTTGAATACACCCTCTTGATTCTGATGGTCAGCATTTTCTTTGGACTGGCCGGCCCCGGCGGCTATTCACTGGATGCGCTGCTTGGTGTCAACCTGCCCCTGCTGGTTTTCCTGGGTTCAGCCCTGATCGCGATCGTCGTGGTCAGCGTCGGCATCCTGGTCAGCAATTCAAAACCCGCCGCAAAAACCAAATAGAGATCGTTGATTGGGTAAGTACAGGCCCCTGAAAATAACCTATCCGGCCTGGTTGTGCGCAGGAGCACCACGCTCCATCACCCTGTCACGGCATTCATGATATATTGAAGGCATGAAAACAACCCAAACCCTGCCCACAGACTATTCCCTGGCCTGGAGCCTGGAGCTGCAACATAACACGCGCCTGAACATCATTTTGCAGGTCATCGGCCTGGGCTGGATGGCGCTGGCGGGCTGGCTGCTGACCATCTGCGTGCTATGGATACGCCCGGAACTGGCGGCCGCGCTGCAGGGGAACTTTACCGGGGGCATGATGCTCACCGGTTTGCTCATTCTGCTTGTGCTGATGATCGCTGTGATCATTCTGCATGAACTGGTGCACGGCTTGTTTTTCTGGATTTTCACTGGCAAACACCCGGAATTCGGCACCGGGCCAGGTTACGCCTATGCCGCCATGCCGGATTGGTTTTTCTCAAAAGGCCGCTACCTGGTGATCGGGCTGAGCCCGCTGGTCGGGCTGACCGCCCTGGGGCTGGCAGCCTGCGCCTTTGCCCCGCAGGCCTGGCTGTCGGCGCTGCTGGCCAGTATGATCATTAACGCCGGTGGGGCGATTGGAGATATGTACGTTTGCTGGCGGGTCGCCCGGGATGGGCCCGATGTCTGGATCAAAGATTCAGGGGACGGTTTTCAGCTCTACCGGCGGCGGATTCAATAATCCGCCGCAACTTTTTTGTATACGGGGCGTATATTAGTTATTCCAATCACAAACCCATCCCGGGCCACCCGGAAATCATTTTCAGGAGTATGTTATGCATAAGAAACTCACCCTTGCCATCCTGGCGCTGGCCGTTGCCAGCCTGGCCTGCGGCCTTCAAACCAACCTGCCCGCCATCAAAACCCCAGTGCCAGACGTGGTCGATCAAATCAACATCCCGACGCCAGACGGCGATGCCAGCCTGACCCTCTCATTTGGGGCCGGGAAACTGACGGTAGGGCCGTTGCACGCAGCCTCTCCACTTGTGCAGGGCACAGCAACCTACAACATTCCCGATATCAAACCCGAAATTAAAACAGACGGCGGGATCATCAGCCTCAGCCAGGGAAATTACCAGATGAATGGCTTCCCCTCCCTGAACAATATCAAAAATGAATGGGATTTAAAACTCGGCGCCAGCCCCATGGCCCTGACCATCAACGCCGGTGCCTACGAAGGCCACTACGACTTCGGCGGGCTGGCCCTGACGAACCTGACCATCAGCGACGGCGCGTCGCAAGTGACAGCCGACTTCTCATCGCCCAATCCCCAAAAAATGAGCATTCTCAGTTACAAAACCGGCGCATCCAATGTCACCCTCAAAAACCTGGGTAACGCCAATTTCGCCAGCCTGGTATTTGAAAGCGGCGCGGGAAATTACACGCTCGACTTTGGCGGCAAACTGCAGCGTGACTGCAGCGTCAACGTGCGCTCGGGCATGAGCAACCTGACGCTGGTCATCCCGGCCAATACCGCCGCAACTGTCAAGGTCAGCAGCGGGCTCTCAAATGTCCAATTCCCATCCGGCTGGGACAAAACAGGCGATACCTATACCCGGCAGGGCTCCGGCCCGGCCCTGACGATCGTAATAGAAATGGGCGCCGGGAACGTTCAGATTACCCAATAAAACAATCCCGTGAAGAACCGGGACTACCGTCAAGAAGACAGAGCCTGCCCGATGGGCAGGCTCTGTCTTGATTTAATAGGCTTTCATGCTATTTCGGAGTAAAAGGTCATATTTTATCCATGACGATGATCACTTGTGCAATTTGACACGTGCAAATAGAATTGGTATAAGTAGATGAAAATTACCGTTTTACTGTTCTTGGTATAAAACCTTCTGCCTTGTTCCAATCTATGGGACAAAAGCTTTACTTCCATTCACTTTATCGAGAGGTATATTATGCAAATTACCCGTCAAGCTGATTACGCCATCCGCGCTGTAATGTATGTTTCCAAATTAGGCCCCAACCAACGCGCTGCTACCAGCCAGATCGCCCAAGAAGAAAAAATTCCGCCATCTTTCCTGGCCAAAATCATCTCGCAGCTTTCCATCGCCGGGCTGCTTCAGACTTCGCGCGGTGCGCGAGGCGGCGTCATGCTGGCCAGATCAGCCGAAGAGATCAGCCTCCTGGATGTAGTCGAATCGATTGACGGCCCGATCGCGCTCAACGAATGTGTCAACGATGAAGCCGCCTGCACTTTCGCAGGCGATTGCCCGCTGCGCCCGGTCTGGTGCGATGCGCAAGAAGAACTCGTCACCCGCCTGAAGAACACCAATTTTGCGCAATTTGCCAACAAAAACCTGGTCATTTAATCTCACCGCAACCCAGGGAGAAAGACATCGGAGTCCTTTCGGACTAAGAACTCGAACTTAGTTTAGCATCGTTTTTGCCATTTTAGAACATACGTTCTTGCATCGAAATGGCCCCCAATGTATGATCAATTTCATACAACCAGGGCCGTTTTTGATTCTTGCTATTATAATGATCGACAGATGAAAATAGAACATATATTCTATTCAGACACAGAATTTCCAACTCACTCAATTTATTTGAGGGAGTTATTAGAAAGAAAGGACACGGCTCATGACTTACAAATCAGTAGTATCCGAACACAAGAAGGTTGTAGATTTTTATACTCGTAACGCGGATGTATTCAGTTATCCAGGCAAACTCAAGTCCGCCAAGTATGCTTTCACCGAACTTGCAGAAGCTGTTGACGCCAGGATGCGTGCAGGGAACTCCAGTGACCTGCGCAGGACTGACAAGCAGATTGATTACCACGAAGAGATTGGCGACTGCATGGTGATGCTCATGGCCGCTCTAGGACTCACCGATGACGACTTTCAAACATCCATGCGCAGTATTCGTACACTGTTAGGTAGACAACATACCGACGAGATTGATCTTATTAACCGCACTCTTCTACCGTTTGAAATTCGCGTTGATGTTGATCGGACAATTTCAGAATGCGGCATAAGTATCTCATCCGCAATGGGATGCGATGAAGATTACAGTAAGTTTGCAAACTGCATCGTCAATGCCATTGCTCAGTGGGATTGGACTACTTATCGAATGGATTACTCTCTCGCAAAACTAGAACGCCGCTGTGCTGATAAACGCGCAATGGCCCCCAAGGTAATGGAAATGGTATGAACAACAATTTCGAGGACTCACTTTTACGCGCAACAAACCTGGAACTCAATCAACGCGATATGTATGTAAAATCGTTTGAAAACGAGTATAGGGTTTCACACCCCCTGGATACCCTTGTGGAGGCCACCAGTAAAGATATTGGCAACAAAGCCTTGTTGCCCACATTTCAACTGTGGCAATCAACCTCACGACCGCAGGAGCCACCGGCACCGTATTCTATTTCCTTGAGCTGGAAGTCCTGGCAAAAGAGTTCGGGGTGGTAATCACGAACCCGATCATCACTCTTGTCTCACTTCTATTCACGGTGGCTGCCGTGATGGGTATTGACTTCACGCTGACCTCCACCGGTCTTGCCAAGGGTGAGGAAGATGATGCCCCGTATTCGGGAAAGGTAACGCATTATGCGGCGGGGATTACGGCAGCAACAGCGGGGATTTTTCGAGGGCTGCTTTACTTTCAAATCGTTCCACCTGGTTCGGAAGCAGAAACGATCATCAAAACCATCGTGCTGCTGGCTATCGCCGTTCTACCAGTTCTTGTTCTTTATCCTGCCGCCCGGATCTCTGGTTACTACATGGGATGGGTTTACAAGGAGAACAAGCACAGGCGCGCAGAGTACCAACAGGTAAAGAATGAATGGCAGATCAATTATCAGGATG
>CAIWAX010000447.1 GCA_903910795.1 uncultured Anaerolineae bacterium | reverse complement strand
TTGCGCAGGGTATGGCTGCCCTTGACGCGGATGTCATAAGTGCCGGGGGTGATGCCGCTCAGTGTGAAATGGCCGCTATCGTCTGTAGTGGGCGTGAAGAGGTAGCGCGGGGAACTTTCACCCGGCACGCTCAGGCTGACCGTCAACGGGATGGCCCAGCGCGCGTTCGGCGCACTGGAGTGACCCTGCAGGCTGACCTGTCCGTTCAAGACGGCTGTATCAGAAATGACTAGCGTGCTATCGGTAGTATGGTAGAGAACCGAAGCGCCGCCAAAGGTGGCATCTGAATTACGCGGCATGGCAGCATTGAACTGAATGGCGGTGCCGGCGCTGACCACGAGAGCACGGAAGGTCACTGTCAGCAGGCTGAAGCTGCCGGAAGGGAACGGCGCGGAAAAGCTGCCCGCGGCGTAATCCACATGCCCCAGGCTGTTGTCGTAAGTGTTCTGGATGGTCACTGGCAGGCTGCTGCCAGCCGTGACGCTGACCACCTGCAAAACTGCGGGGTCAAAATTGAGATAGGCCGACGCGCCATCCACGGATTGCGACCCGGCCTGCACCTGGATGATCAGGTCAAAGGTCTGGCCGGTGTAGACCGGGGCGCCGGGGGTCAGGGCTGCCAGGATGACCGGCCCGGCGGGCGTGGGGCTGGGCGAGGGTGTGACCGTGGCTGTAGTGGTGGCTGTTGGGCTGGGAGTGGCTGTATAAACGTCAGTGGGGCTGGGGGTCAACGTATTTGTGGCCGTGGCAGTCGGGCTGGGGGTCATGGTTACGGTCGATGTTTTGGTTGCAGTAGGGGTGAGCGAGCTTGTCGGAGTGGCAGTGATGGTCGCGGTTGGGCTGGCTGTCGGGGTGGCAGTGGGGGTCGAGGTGGGTGCCAGCTCAATGCTGTAGCTTTCACCTGCGCTGAAATCACCATTGCTCGTGCCCGTTCCGCCCAACGGAACATAATTCAGGCTCAGAATGCTGTCATGATCGACCAGATCCAAACGCAGCGTGCCAGGCCCGCTGCCGGCGTTGACCGTGACAATGTAAGTTGTTCCGGAACCGCTGACATGATTTACGGAAGAACCGCTCACACCGCTGGTTGTCAGGCTAAAGTCACCTGTATCCACGCCTGTGACAGGTTCAGAGAAGGTTACGGTGAAATTAAGGCTGCTGGCGCTGGTGGGGTTGGTATTGGCGCGCAGGATGGAGAGCACGCTGGGGATGGAAAAGGCCTGCGATTCAAACGCGCCGATATCACACTGCGCGCCCTGCGGCCGGGAGATGCTGCGCTGGTCAGCCGCGGCGCAGATGCTGTTGACCCCACCGGCGTTGATGGCCGGGCTGCTGGTCAGCAGGCCCAACATCTGGGTATAACCACCGTAATTGGCAAAGGTATCCAATTTGGGATCTACATTCAGCACGTTCGTGCAAACGGCGCCAGCCGGGCAGCCGGACTGCACGATACTGTCCTTGATCACTGGCGCGCTGGAAGAATTGTAAACTTCACTGCCATCGCCCCATAAGATCGTATTTTTGATGACCGGGGCGCTACTGTTGCTGTCGTAGATGCCGCCGCCACTGGCAGCGCTATTTGAACTGAAGGTGACGTTCGTCAGATCCGGGCTGCTGGCATTGTTGAGCATGCCGCCACCATTGCCAGTCGCCGTATTGTTGTAAAAAGTGACATTTACGAGGGTCGGGCTGCTGGAATTATTGAACATGCCCGCGCCGCCGCTGGTGACTGTGTTGGCTGTGAAGGTCACAGACTGCAGGCTGGGACTGCTGGCGCTATTGTTGTACAACCCACCGCCGTTCGGGGCGGTATTGGAACTGAAGGTGACATTGGTCAGGCTGGGGCTGCTGGCGGTGTTGTCATACAGACCACCCCCGGCAAAACTGGCTTTATTGGCAGAAAAGATCAGATGACCCAGGGTTGGGCTGCCGCCCGCCGAGTACATGCCGCCGCCGCTGTTGTTAGGAAAGCTGCCGTTGGCGTTGCCCGCTGTAACCGTGAAGCCATCCAGTACAGCTGTTGCATCCGTGCCGCTGCCAGTCACGACGTGGTAGGAATTATCAGTCAAAACCCCGGATGTGCCAATATCGCCGCTCAGGGCGGTAACGTTGGCGGCCGGGTCGCGCTGTCCGGCGCAGGGTTTCACTGCCGGCAAAGCCACCGTAAACGGCTACACCGCTGCGCAGCGCAAAACTTAGCGTGCGGGTGCTGGTGTCGGTGGGTTTGTAAGTGCCAGCCGCGGCCCAGATTTCATCTCCGGTCAGTGCCGAGGTAAGCGCGTAGCGCAGTTCGCAGGCAGTTTCCCAAGTACTGCACAGACCGCTGGTCAAACCACCTGGGCTGGCATAGCGCAGGCCCCTGACGGTGACATTGACCGTGATGGTATCAGTCGCCAGACTGGCATCCGCCACCTGCACCACGAAACTATCCGGACCGAGGTAATCCGTGTTGGGAAGATACCCGATGGCACTGGAACTGCCCGTGCCGCTGGCCGAGGCCGTGCCGTGCGATGCGGGTGTCAGGATGCTCCAGGTCAATTCATCGCCGGGATTGTCGGCATCCGTGGCGTGCAGCGTCAGGTCAAAGGCCAGCGGCGAACCGGAGGCGGTCATGCTGACCGCAGTGGAGGCGCCTTCGGTGATGACCGGCGGGACGTTATTGTATTCATAGGCGCCCATATCGCAGGCGCCCACGCGCGCGGCGCCGCGCTGGTCGGTGACCGCGCAGGTGCTGGCCACACCGCCGCCATCGATGGCCGGGCTGCCCAGCAGCAGCGGGATGGTAGGCGTGAAACCGCCATGATACCCGTACGCGCCCAGTTTTGGATCGACGCTGATTACATTAGTACAGATATAAGAGTTTGGCGGGCAGTTGCCCTGCACTATACTGTCATAAATTACCATGCCCTCTGAGCCATTAGAAGAGTAGATTGTCGAATTTTCTCCCCAAAAAATAGAATCTGCTATAAGTGAATTGCCACTGATACTGCCACCATATGCCGCTACATTGTTAATAAAAGTTGCGTTTGTAATAGATGAGTGATCTCGATGATTATTAACATTAACATATAAACCCCCACCACCTCCATAGGAAAGAAGTGAATTGGCGTTATATGTGACATTTTTCTGATACAGGTAGTCATTATTATTA
>CAIWAX010000446.1 GCA_903910795.1 uncultured Anaerolineae bacterium | reverse complement strand
CGATTATAAACCCAATTTAATTCCCGTATTTCTTCCTGTAGTTTATTATTCAATGCATTTTCATCCATGCGCCAGGACCAAAACCCACCAACTTTTCCAGGGAAATTCATACGCGCCTCAGTGCCCAGACGAAGGAAATCTTGCATAGGCGCCAATGAAAAGATGCCCACAGACCCCCAGATAGCCCGCAGCATGTCTCCGACCACATCTTCTTCATCGCGACGATTCATATAGCGATGGTAAAAATCACGTTCTGCCTGAGCAGCAGACCGGTACCAACCCAGGCTGGTGTCATTATCATGGGTTCCGGTATATACGACATAGTTAGCTGTGTAGTTATGAGGAAGAAAAGTATTTTCTGGCTCGAAAAAGGCAAACTGCAAAACCTTCATACCCGGCAAATTGAACATATCGCGCAATTCAAATACATCCGGTGTAATTTCGCCCAAATCTTCCGCGATGATCGGCAAATCTCCCAGAGCAGCCCGAATGGCGCGGAAAAGGCTTGCGCCCGGGCCCGGCACCCACCTGCCTTTGACCGCAGTTTTTTCTTCACCCGGAATTTCCCAATAACCAGCAAACCCACGGAAATGATCAATGCGAACAATATCCACCAGGCTTAAAATGCTGCGGATGCGTTCAATCCACCATTTATAACCTGATTTTTTATGCTTTTTCCAGTTATAAAGCGGGTTTCCCCACAACTGGCCGGTTTCGGAAAAATAATCTGGCGGCACTCCCGCCACAACGGTCGGGAAACCCGTTTCGTTCAAATAAAACAGATCGGGATGCGACCAGGAATCCGCGGAATCCATTGCCACAAAAATCGGAATATCTCCAATTATCTGGATACCTTTCTCGTGCACATAATTGCGCAGAGCCGACCACTGCCGGAAAAATAGAAACTGCCGGAACTGTTGCCTGGCGATAGATTCTGCATAATCCTCACGAGCTTTCTCAAGTGCAGTTTCATCGCGCAAACGCTGTTCCTTCGGCCATACATTCCACGCTACGCCACCATTTGCATCCTTGAGTGCCATAAAGAGTGCAAAGTCATCGAGCCAGGAAGCATTATCGCGGCAAAACTGTTCAAACTCGGCATGGATATCCGGCCGGTGAGTGGCTAAAAACCTTCCATAGGCCTTATCCAGAAGTTTTGGCTTCCAATGAAATAATTCACCGAAATCAATTCTGGATGGGTCCCAGGTTGGCATATCATCGAGGTCTGCATCAGTCAACAGACCTTCGGAAATCAAAACATCCGGGCTAATGAGGTATGGATTACCAGCAAAGGCAGAGAAGCACTGGTAAGGGGAATCCCCGTATCCCGTTGGGCCAAGCGGCAAAACTTGCCAGAGTTTGCACCTGGATTCTGCTAAAAAGTCAACGAACTTGTATGATTCCGGGCCAAAATCACCGATACCATAAGGCCCGGGAAGACTGGTTGGGTGAAGAATAATGCCGGAACTTCGTTTAAATGTCATGGTTTCCTCGAGGATAATGATAAATATAAATCGTCATACTGATGTGCGGATAAATTCCAGGAAAAATCTTTACTCATCCCAGCTTTTTGAAATCCTTGCCAGACATCTTTTGATTTGAATTTTAACATGGCAAGACGCAATGCTTCGGCCATGGCAGTTGGGGACGCATCCTTGAAAAGGAAGCCTGTCACTTCCTGATCAATGGTATCGCTTAAACCACCAGTAACTCGCGCCACTGGAACAGTGCCGTATCGCATGGCAATCATCTGCGCAAGCCCGCAGGGTTCATATCGGGAAGGCATCATGAGCATGTCGGCGCCGCCATAAATTTGTCGCGCAAGTTTTCCGTCAAACCGCAATACAGCACGAACACGGTTCGGGAAGTCACTTTCCAAACGCCGGGCCGCATCCTCAAGATCAGGGTTTCCTGATCCCAACAGAACAGCCTGCCATTCGATATCCGCAATTTGCCGTAAAGCACTGAAGGCAATATCCGCACCTTTTTGTTGATCCAAACGGGTGACCATGGCCAACAACGGAATGGATTGACTTACTTCCAACCCCACCTGGGTCTGCAATAGTTTTTTATTTTCAGCCCTCATGGCAAGCTGGTCTACTGAGAAATTCCTGGCAAGGACAGAATCACTGCGAGGATCCCATAAAACAACATCAATCCCATTAACAATCCCGGAGACACGCTCATGCTTGGAGCGTAAAAAACTTTCCAGACCACAACCGTAATCAGACGTTTGGATTTCCTCGGCATACGTAGGGGAAACAGCAACAATTTCATCCGCAGACCATAATCCAAGCGGCATGGGAACTTGCTGCCCCCACCATGGAAGGTCTGGGTCATTTAAAGGTGGCAATCCGTATGCAGTCAGGGCTGCTTCGGAGCCGGCCCCCATGTAACCCAGATTATGCACACTCAGCAAGGTTTTTACCCCATGCCAAAAGGGGTCAGATTGCATACGGCGAATTCCATAAAGGGCCGCACATCCGTGCCAATCATTGGCATGGACAATATCCGGACGCCAATTTAACTGCCTGGCCAGTTCCAAAGCCGCCATCGAGAAAAATACATATTTTTCGCCATCCAGTCCGGCATCCGTATCGTAAACATTGGAAGATTGAGTAAAGGGGGCGCCAGAAATAAAATAAACTGACAAACCGCGCTGCTCAGTATGAAAAACCTGCACAGGTACGCTCACTCCGGCCCGCGGAATAGTAAAAAATATTTCACGATGCAGATCAAAGCTGTCAGTCCGGATGGAAGTGTGAAAAGGGATCACCAACCGCACATCGAGATTATCATTTAAGGCAAGAAGTGCATTGGGGAGAGACCCAACAACATCTCCCAAACCGCCAACTTTAATAAAAGGATCTGCTTCAGCCGCAAGAAAAAGAATTTTTAATGGATTGTGCATGTACTTATTTTACAACATAAAACGAGAACAGCCGCGTTAGCCCCAAATTATTTTTCATTTAAACCAATTTACCTTTACAAGTAATCAGCGTCCGTGCTTTTACATGGTTATTTACCGCAAGAACAGGCCATCAAAAAGTTTAGCTGCCCCATGATCAATCAT